>CALPIR020000230.1 GCA_943323675.2 Chitinophaga pinensis
CACTGTAACAGTTGTAGCTGTTGCTGTTAAAGCAACACAACCATTACCATCTGTAACTTGAACTTTATAATCACCAGACGAGTTAACTGCAAATGATGATGTGGTAATGGCAGTATCAACATTGTTTTTCTTCCATTGGTAACTTACTCAGTTTGTATTTGATAAGGTTACACTACCACCAGCGCAGAAAGTAGTTAATCCGCTTGGGGTGATAGTAGCATCTGGTAACGCATTAACTGTAACAACAGTTGCTGTTGATGCGGCAGAAACGCAACCATTTACATCGGTTGCAATTACATCATAACTACCACTGGTATTTGCAACATATGGATTTGTTGTTGAGTTGTTTGTTGTGTTTTTTCTCCATTGGTATGAAACTCCACCAGTAGCAGTTAATGTTACATCTAATCCACTGCAAAAGGTTGTTGGTCCTCCTGGTGTTATGGTAGCTGTTGGAAGTGCATTAACTGTTAAATGTATTGTATTTGATGTGGTAGTAGGTATACAAGCATTTGATATGACCACATCGTAATCAGCATCATCTGTTAAGCTTACACTTGCAATGGTATAAGAGCTGCTGTTTGCAGAAGGGATATTCACACTATTTTTGCGCCATTGGTAGCCAGTGGCTCCTGTAGCAATTACACTTAATGTAACGGGTGTACCAACGCAACGTGTTGCAGCGATAGGCTGTGTTGTAATAACTGGTGCGTTTGTTACAGTAACCAAAGTATGTGTTGAGTTTTGCTCATTACAAACGCCACTTTTCACAACTGCCCTAAAATAGGTTGATGTAGTTAAAGCTCCAGAAACATAAGTATTACTTGTATTGGCAATAGTAGTTGGCGAACCGAAACCAATTGTTGTTGATGATTCCCAACGTACAATATTACCTGTATGACTTGCTAATGTTAGTGTTCCTGAGGTAAAACCTTCACAAATTGTTGTTCCGCCAGTTACTGTTCCTCCAACAGTTGAAGGATCAACAGTTGTAATGGTAGTATCTGATTCTAATGCTAAACAAGTTCCATTTTGAACAACCGCTCTAAATGATGTTGTTTGTGTTAGAGCTCCTGATGTGTATGTTGAATTTGTATGAACAATTGGACTCCATGCTGCACCGCTATTTATTGAACTTTCCCATCTTACTACACTACCAGTATTTCCAGCAAGTGTAAGTATGCCTGAATTACTGCCTTGGCATATAACAGTTCCTCCGGTTACACTTCCTGCTACGGTAGGTGCATCTACGGTAACTGTTGTTGCAGGAGTAGTAGTTGCCGAGCATCCATTTGCATCTGTTACGGTAACGGTGTAGTTGCCACTTGTACTCACAACATGTGTATTGTTTGTTGCTCCACCAATTGGTGTTCCGCTTTCTTTCCAAACATAATTTGTACCGTTGTTATTCGATAGGGTAACACTTCCTCCACTACAAAAAGTAGTAGCGCCACTTGGGGTTATTGTTGCACTAGGCAATGTGTTAACTAGTATGGTGGTTATGGTTGTAGTATCAACACAACCAAATCCATTTTCTGCTACTACTTTATAATCGCCACTTGTTGATGCAGCGTAAGGATTTGTTGTTGAAACTTGGGTACCGTTTTTCAACCATTTATATCCTGCAGTACTTCCACTTCCAGTTAAATCAATACTTTGTCCTTGGCAAAAAGTAGTAGCACCACTTGGCGTAAGGACTGCAGTTGGCAATATATTCACAGTTAAAGTTGCGGCATTAGAAGGGGCCGAGTTTCCACAAGTGTTTGTGGCAACTAAGGTATAGTCTGCTTCGTCTCCACCGGCAATAACTAAGCCATCGGTTACCGCAGAAATGGTATATGAATTACTAATCGCTCCACCAATGTTGGTTCCGTCTCTTTTCCATTGGTATCCTGTAATTGGGTTTATTGATGTTGCAGTTGCTGTAAATGTTACTGCACTTCCTTCACAAATACTTTGCGAACTTGGATTAAGGCTAAATGTTGGAACATTATCAACCACTATTTCTGCATGGCTCGAGTTTGCCTCAGCACACAATGCTGTATTTTGAACTACAGCCCTATATCTTGTGGTTTGTGTTAAACCTGTTGCACTATGTGATGTTGTGGTATTTGTAATGGTTGTCCAAGTAAGGAAAGGTGAAACAGCACTTTCCCATCTTACTACATTACCTGTTTTTCCGGTTAATGTCATGGTACCTGTGCTTCCTCCACTACATATTGTTGTGCCACCGCTTACGGTACCGCCAACACTTGGTGGGGTTACTGCTATTTCTTCTTCAAATGAAGTCGAAGAAGGACAAGTCCCACTTTGAACCACGGCTCTAAATTGGGTTGTTTGTGTAAGCGCACCAGAGGTGTATGTTGTTCCTGTGTGTGCAATTGGTGTCCATGTTATGAATGGTGATATTGAACTTTCCCATCCAGTTACACTTCCTGTTTGTCCTGCAAGTGTTAGTAATGGTGAATTGCTGCCACTGCAAACCGTACCAGATGCACCCGTAACTCCGCCACCAACTGTAGCAGCCGAAACGGTTACTGTAATAGGTGTTGCTGTGGTTGATTGACAACCTGCAGCAGAGGTTACCCTAATGGTATAATTACCTGAAGATGTTGCGTTGTAACTACTACTTTGTGCTCCTAAAATATCTATTCCTCCCGATAACCATTGATATGTACCAGTTTCTGCATTACTCAAAGTAACCGAACCGCCAGTACAAATATTAGTTGATCCTCCTGCTGTAATAACCGAACTTGGTAGTGGATTTACTGTAAAAACGAATGGTGTTGAAGTTGCTGTACAACCATTAAGGTCTGTAGTTACTACTTCGTAACTTCCGGATAATGTGAGTGCTAGATTACGATTTGTTTCGCCCGACATATTACTACCATCTTTTTTCCATTGCCAACTTGCGAAGGCAGATGAAGCTGTTCTGATATTTGCTGATAGCCCTTGGCAGATTGGATTAGTACCCACGTTTTGAGAAATTGTTGGAACTGTTGCCGAATTAACAGTTAAACTGGCCGCAGAAGACAAAACATTACTACAAGTTGCTGATTGAACTTCAACAGTATAGTTACCCGCATCTAATGCTGTTATGCTAGCAATATTATAAGTACTGCTATTTGCACTTGAAATGTTAGTTCCATTAAATTTCCACTGGTATCCACTAATTGCTCCGGTTGCTGTTACACCAAAAGTAACTGATGTACCAACACATTTGGTATCAGATGTAGGTTGCACTGTAATATTAATTGGGGCATTTACTACAACTTCTGTGTGTGTTGATTGAACATCACTACAAGCACCATTGCTTAATACAGCCCTAAATCGGGTAGTTTCTGTTAATGCTCCAGAAGTATAAGTTGAACTGGTGTTTACAATGTCAGACCAAACATTAAAAGGACTTACAGTTGATTGCCATTTTGTAATCGTGCCTGTGTGTCCACTTAATGTCAACAAAGCCGATGTTCCTCCTGAGCATATTGTTGTTCCTCCTGAAACGGCACCTGCAATTGGTGCTGTATCTACCGTTACAGTTGTTGTTGATGAATTATCAGAAGCACATGTTCCATTTGTTACCACCGCTCTAAATTGAGTAGTGGCAGTTAATGCTGCAGAGGTATATGTTGCAATGGTATTTGCAATAGTATTCCATGAACTAAATGGCGATACAGCGCTTTCCCAACTTGTAACACTGCCTGTATTCCCGCTTAATGTTAATAAACCAGATGTACTTCCTGAGCAAATAGTGGTGCCGCCTGATACAGTTCCTGCAACCGAAGGCACATCCACTGTAACAGTTGTAGCTGTTGCTGTTAAAGCAACACAACCATTACCATCTGTAACTTGAACTTTATAATCACCAGACG
>CALPIR020000231.1 GCA_943323675.2 Chitinophaga pinensis
AAACTCAGAAAGAGAAGCATAGTTTTGAAGGCGTAGGCCAGGTTCAAGTACCAATCTGCCCCAGTTTTTTTTGTAGCGGATATAACCACTTAACTCTGTGGTAAACTCTTCTTGTTTTAGCTGTCGGCCAAATAAGTTAGTATAGTTGTAATCCGTGCTAAAACCGTTCATCTCTAAGCCGTATTTGATATCGTCTTTGCCTATAAAGTAGCTGAAGTTAACATTGATATTAAAACCATTAATACTACTTTCACGAGGTTTTCCATCAGCCTCAGTTTGGTTCATTTTATATTGTGAATATCCAACTGCACCATTAATTACAGTAGAACCCTCAGGTATGATATAAAAATTAGCTCCACCACCACTTGATTTCCAATTGTATTGTGTTTGCGGATAATCTACTTTATCTCTGAAATCGAAACCAAATAAGTTAATCTTGGATCCGCTTGAACTAATGAAACTAGCCTTAGCATACAAATCGCTGAAGCTAAAAGGCAAACCGTCTTCGCCTGCATAACTATATAGTAATGGCGCTGTTTTGTTTAGGTAAGAGTTTTTATATGAAAGGATGTATGATGCTGAAGCGCCCCCTTCAGTAAATTTACTAATAGGTCCTTCAAATAAAATTTTAGAACTTATAGGACTTGCTGATACCTTACCTCCAAATCGGGTTTTGTTTCCTTCACGCGTATTTACATCAATAATAGCTCCTATTCTTCCGCCATATTGTGCACCAAATCCACCAGCATATACGTCTGCACTTCTAATTACATCAGCATCAAATACACTAAACAATCCTATGGAGTGGAATGGATTATATATTATCATACCATCTAAAAGTACCTTATTGTGCACTGGGGTGCCGCCTCTAATGTATAGTTGCCCGCCTTGGTCACCACTAAAAACTACCCCTGGAAGTACTTGAAGATACTGGGCTAGATCAGGCTCGCCTCCAAATGCAGGTAATTGTTTTAATTCTTTTTGAGTAATCGTATTTACAGATATTTTAACATCATTCCGCGCTTTTTGCCTGTCACCAACAATGGTAGCTTCTTCCATTTGCACTGCAGCAGATATGGCATAAATATTTTGTGTGGTAATTCTTCCAGAGGTAATAGTAATCTTTGCAACAGCGGTATCGTAGCCTATTACTGCGCATTTAATTGTATAAGTACCTTCTTTTATTTTGCTTAATGCATAAAAACCATTGATGTCTGTTTGTTTTCCAGTCATTAACTCCTGAATAAACACTGTGGTAAATATCAAGGGTTCACCAGTTTTTTTATCGTATACAAAACCCCTTACTTCACCTGTTTGAGCTAGTGTTGAGGTAATTGTTAATAGGCAGATTGCCGCTAGTGTATATATTTGTTTTATCACTTTTGAGGTTTAAAAAGTTAATTTTTTACAAGAATACTAATTTTAATAAGACTCTCACTAATAAAAAAAGGTTCTGTTTAATATTGTATGCATACGCTAAAGCACTTGTTTAGCGTTTATTAAATATTATTTTTGCGGGTATTGCATCATAGTATATGAATAAAACAACATTAAGTCTAGTCCTGTTTTTTTGCCTATCAGTAATTTGGTTTGAGGTTTCTGCTCAGCAAAAAAACATTTCCATGCAGAACATATCGGAGGTGAGGGTTGATGAGTTGAGTGATGATCAAATTAAGCAATTTATAGCTGAGTTTAAAACATCAGGATACAGTATTAATCAGGTTGAGCAAATTGCCATGCAGCGTAAAATGCCTGCTAGTGAAGTTCAAAAACTAAAATCGCGTATTGAAAAAATTGAGTCAAAGGTTAGTGGTACAAGTAATAGTGTGGCGCAAAATCTTGATAGAAATTATAGTGAGGATGCAGAAAAAATCACGGAGAAAAGTGAAAATCTATTTCAGGTATTAGAGAAAAAAGTGTTTGGAGCAGAGTTGTTTAGCAATAAGAACTTAACATTTGAACCCAACCTAAAAATTGCTACGCCATTAAATTATCAACTAGGCCCAGATGATGAGTTGATTGTTGATGTTTATGGATATAGTGAAGTTACTCACCGTTTAAAAGTTACTCCAGAAGGCTACATAAGAATTCCATTGATAGGCCCAGTTCAGGTATCGGGATTACCAATAGAGCAAGCTAGAAAAAAAATCACCAGTCAATTAAGCACAATATACTCAGGTATTGCAAGTGGCAATACATCGGTTAGTATTACGCTTGGGTCAATTAGAAGTATTAAAGTAAATATTTTAGGAGAGGTAAATATGCCGGGATCCTATACTTTACCTTCATTAGCAACTGTGTTTAACGGGCTGTATGCCAGTGGCGGGCCTAATAAAAATGGGTCATTCAGGAATATTAAAGTAATAAGAGGAGGGAAAACGGTTGCTGTTGTTGATGTTTATGAGTTTTTAGTGAAAGGTGAAATTAAAGGGAATATCCGTTTAATGGATCAGGATATAATAAAAGTGGGTTCATATGAGAATAGGGTAGAATTAATAGGAGAGGTTAAACGACCTGCTTATTATGAAGTAACCAAAAATGAAACACTAAAAGATGTAATTGGATTTGCTGGTGGGTTTAGTGATGTAGCTTATAAAGATAGGATTAAGGTAACAAGAAATACAAATAAGGAACGCAGTGTTGCTGATGTTCCTAATGAGATGTTTGGAATGTTTAATCCTAAATCTGGGGATGTATATGACATAGGAAAAATTATTGACAGATATGAGAACCGTGTAGAAATTAAAGGCGCTGTTTTTCGTCCTGGACTATATGCAATAGAAGATGGCTTAACACTTTCTAAATTAATTAAAAAGGCTGATGGATTAAAAGAAGATGCCTTCACATCAAGAGCAATTATATACCGTTTGAAGGCTGATAATAGTTCTGAAGTAATTAATTTTGATGTTAGTGAAGTTTTAAATGGTAAAAATGACATTACATTAAAACGTGAGGATTTAATTGAAATCAATTCGAAATTGGCACTAAGGGAAGAGTATAGCATAACAATTATAGGTGAAGTACTTAGGCCGGGTAAATATCCATTTGCAGAAAAAGCAAGGGTAGAAGATTTGATTATTGCAGCTGGTGGGCTCAAGGAAAACGCTTCAAGAAGAAAAATTGAAATTGCACGTAGGTTTAAAACAGATGGAACTACTGTTGCTGCAAATGCTGCCACAATAATTACCTACGAAGTTGGTGAAGACCTGAAGACTACCCAAGAGGTGTATTTAATGCCTTACGATATCATCACAATTTATGCGGTTCCAGGTTATACGCAGCAAAAAAACATTTTGATTGAAGGAGAAGTTAATTATCCGGGACAATACACCATATCAAGTAAAGCAGAGCGGATTTCGGATTTGATTAAACGCTGCGGAGGAACAACTCAGTTTGCATTCACCGAGGGTGCAGTATTGATTAGAACAAGGAAATTGACAGCGGCAGATAAAATAATTAGAGAGCAAAAAATTGAGGCCTTGATAAAACAAACTAAGGATACAAGCAGACTCCAAGAAATAATTGAAAATGAAGTAGGTAACCTTACCTCAATTGTGGGAATAGACTTAACCAAAATCCTATCAAAACCAGGGTGTAAAGCCGATTTATTGCTTGATGAAGGCGATCTGATAAATGTACCCAATACCAAACAAACTGTTAAAGTTGGTGGTGAGGTTTTATATCCTGTACGTATACCTTATCAAAAATTTATAAGTTTCAGAAGGTATATTCAGGGGTCTGGAGGATTTACTCAAAGCGCCCTTAAAAACAGGAGTTATGTAGTGTACGCTAACGGTTCAGCTAAGTCAACTAAAAACTTTCTGGTATTTAAATTCTATCCCAAAGTATTACCAGG
>CALPIR020000232.1 GCA_943323675.2 Chitinophaga pinensis
AGAAGATTTTGAATATGTTGCAGGTATTGGTGATTTAGATGAAAGTAACGGAAGATTTTGTAAAACTCCTGAATATCCAAACGGGATTTATTGTTATTTTGCCACTATAGATGCAGATAACAAACCTTTATATCCTTATCTATTGGGGAAATATTATCATGGTTCAGTCCAAGCCTCTACACACGCAACCATAACTGAAAAAGTAAGTACTTATTCACCTATTTCATCTATTTCAAAAAATCATTTAGATCAGATTGGATTGTCATTTTTTCCGAATCCAACAAGCGACATTTTAGTTGTTCAGTCTTATGCACCAACAAATAGAGATTTAAAAATTGAATTGATTGATATTAATGGAAAATTAGTAATGACGGATATCTTGAAACAAGGCAGTACGATGTCTTATTTAAATCTTGAAGTTGTTTATTCGGGTATTTATTATGTGAAAATATCAGATGGCCTAAATTCGATCACAAAGAAAATTACAGTTGCTCATTAAGTAATCATATTTCATTATAAACTAGATATTTAATCAATTGCTAGTTAAAATGATTAGAGATTCGACCACTTGTTCTTAAATTCAACGGAATTTTTAACCTAAGTTTACAATTCTAAAATGCTTAGTTATTTTGATAATCCTTAAAATGATTTCTTGAGGGTAATCATTTTCTGACAATATACAAGGCAATTCCCCAAGTGGGATTTATAAGTTAAACGTAACAATCGGAATTGGTTCATCCCAATCGATTAACAAAATAACAATTCAGAAATGAGCGTAGATTATTAACATCTATGCTCATTTGCATTTCGAATACTTGCTGCTTTTTTTTTCGAAAAGTAAATTGCTAATCAATAAGCATCGTGATTCAAAAACAGTTTCAATAACCTGATTTTTATTACTCTTACTAAGTCTATTCCACCTTATTCGTTGAGATAACTAGATGTTTAACAAAAGTGAATTCCTTTGGGATGACCAAGAAAAAGAAATCAGTCAGATCATACTAGTGGGGTTAAAACGGTTTTAAGCATAAGAGTTGAAGTGATGTGGGTAGATGTGAATTTGCTCGTTCACAATTAGCCAATAAGCAATACAGTTTATATAATCAAACCCAAAAATCGCCCAATAAATAAGGCATTTCAATGGCATTCTGTATAAAATGAACAAGCTGTATTAGACTTTCTAACTAAAAAAATTTATATTTGTTAATAACCCAATAGTGTAACATGCTGTTGACAACATTATTAAATGAATAAAATTTTAACTTACCTACTTACAGGAACACTAATTTTTACCGCTTCTGATGCATTCTCGCAACTTATTGGTTCGAGCGCTGATGATGAAACATTGGCGTTGGTTGATACCAATACCATTAAATTACGTAACAAGTTATACCCTGTGGTTAGCCAAGGAGATTTAAATATCTACGGTTTTGAAGATAACGATGTGCCAGTTTATGCCGACTCGGTTATGGCATACCGCCTTTCATTACTCGAATCTGAAATCCCCTTACCTTTTAACGAATACGTAAAACCTTACATTAACCTATACACCATTCGCAAGCGCAATCTATCTTCAAAAATATTGGCATGGAGTAAATACTACTTCCCCATGTTTGAAGAGGCATTAGATAGAGCTAACATGCCTTTGGAATTAAAGTACTTGGCTGTAATCGAATCTGCTTTAAACCCTATGGCTACTTCACCAGTAGGTGCAGCGGGTATGTGGCAGTTTATGGCACCTACAGGGCGTATGTATGGTTTAAGAACTACGGCTATTTATGATGAGCGAAGGGATGTTCAAAAATCGACCGAAGCTGCTATTAAGTACTTGCGTAATTCATACCGCATGTATGGAGATTGGTTATTGGTTATTGCCTCATACAACTGTGGGCCTGGTAATGTAAATAAAGCCATAAGAAAAGCTGGAGGTGTTAAAAACTTTTGGGCCGTACAAAGGTATTTGCCTGGTGAAACCCGTGGTTATGTGCCTGCATTTATTGCTGCCGCTTACATGATGAATTACGCATCAGAGCACAACCTGTACCCTGCAGAAAACATGAATATCGAGTTTCATACCGATACGATTCATGTTGATGCATCATACAACTTAAGTTTGCTAGCCAATAGTTTAGACATGACCTTGGAGGAACTTTTGGCTTATAATCCTGCTTTAAGAAGATCTGTTGTTCCGTTTGGTATAGATAAAGTTACGTTAACAGTACCTTACAATAAAGCGGTTAAATTCGCTTCTATTAACGATACCAGTTTTAAGCAAAATAGCAATGAGCAATTGTTGGCCATGAACCGTCAAATTGCAATAGAAAAAAAACAACAACTTGCTGCTAATTCAAGCAACAAGAAAAAGACAACAAACACCCGGACTGTATCAGTAAAACGTGGTGACTCACTTGGTAAAATAGCCAATAAATACAACGTAAGTGAAACAGATTTAAAACGTTGGAACAAGATAAAAGGCAACCGCATAAACTCGGGTCAGAAATTAATTATTAAAGGTTAATACTTTTAAAATTAAACGAGAAAGCCCCGCAGCACAATGCTGCGGGGCTTTTTTTATTATAAAATCAAACCATCAATTTAAGTGTTTTGCAAAACAAACACTGCTGGTTACACCATGGTATTGACCATAATTTGGAATACGATGGTAACCGTTTTTGGTATACAAATGAATAGCTTCTGGTTGGCGGATACCCGTTTCTAAAATCAGGTGATAAAATCCTAACTCCTTCGCCCATTTCTCGAGCTCGTTTACCACCAAAGTGGCCAGGCCTTTACTTCGGTGTTCCAAGGGCACATACATGCGTTTTACTTCAATCTTATCTTCAGCATATGGGCGTAATGCACCACAACCAACAGGTATTTCGTTTTGGTAAATCACTACCGCATACTTTACCGAATCAGATTTATTAAACTGCTCGTAAAACTCCGACTCGTCTCCATCACGTATGCGTAATTCTGCATCTAATTCTGTTACCAATTTCTTAAAATCAGTGTGTGTAGCATCTGTCCTAATACAATGTATCATCAATCCTACAATCCTTTTGCAGTGCGTGCTGCACCAAATTCTAAAATGGCATCAATAAATTCGTAAGGTTTATATCCATTTAAGGCACATTGATGAAATATAGCCGTAGCGGGTGTCATACCCGGCAGTGAATTAACCTCAATAAAAACAACTTCGGGTATATTCTTTTTATCAATACGTACAAAGGCATCAATACGGCAATAACCTTGAACGTTTAATACCTTAGCACCTTCAACCAAAACTTGTTGTACTTGTTTGCTAATGGCCAAACGAGTTTTTTCGTTTTTATGGTAGCGCGCAGGTGTAATGTTTTGCCCTTGGCCAGCCAAAAACTTCTCTTCTAAACTCAATATTTCACCTTCGGCCAATGCCTCGCTCGGTTCAAACGACTCGTACACCAATTTACCTTTGGCATCATATGATGTAAGCATCCCTCCTGTTATTTCTAAAAAGTGTGCTGCTTTATTTCTATCTATAAAACCTTCAACCAAAAAGTAATTCTTTTTAGGGAACTCTTCTTTAGGTTTTAACCCTAATTTCTTGGCCAATTCAGGCTTTATATTTACGGTGCTTCTAAACACACCTTCGGCATAATGAACTAACTCTGCACGGTTTTTTATCTTTTTAACAGCACTGCTACATCCATCATCTGCGGGTTTTGCAATAAGCGGATAACCAATTTTTTCTATCGCTGCAATTAACTTGTTGGTGTCTTTTTTCCAATCTGTATCAAAAACCAACATATGTTCGGC
>CALPIR020000233.1 GCA_943323675.2 Chitinophaga pinensis
GAATAGTACACGTACGGAGTTAGAAAGTATTGGAGAGTTTGGGTTAATTGACCTTTTAACGGCACATATAAATTTACATCAACCATCAACTTTAAAGGGTGTTGGAGATGATGCAGCAGTAATTAATCACCTAAATAACCGCACGGTTGTAAGTACTGATTTACTGCTAGAGGGTGTACATTTTGATTTAAGTTATTTTCCATTAAAACATTTAGGTTACAAAGCCATTGTGGTAAACTTGAGTGATATTTATGCCATGAATGCTAAGCCTACTCAGGTAACTGTATCGTTGGGCTTAAGCAGCAAGTTTAGTTTAGAAGCGGTTGAAGAATTGTATGCAGGTATGTTAATGGCTTGTAATCGATACGAGGTTGATTTAGTAGGTGGAGACACCAGTTCGTCAAAACAAGGGTTAGTAATTAGTGTTACTGCTTTAGGTGAGGTTGCCGAGGAAGATTTAGTTTACCGCAGCGGTGCTAAAGTGCATGATTTGTTGTGTGTAAGTGGTGATTTAGGTGGCGCTTACATGGGCTTTCAATTGTTAGAGCGCGAGAGGCGTGTGTTTTTGGCTAACCCAGAGGTACAACCCGATTTAGAAGGCAAAGATTACATAGTGGAGCGCCAGTTAAAACCAGAAGCCCGTAAAGATGTAATTAAACTGTTAAAAGATATTGGCGTAAAGCCAACCAGCATGATTGATGTGAGTGATGGTTTATCATCAGAAATTATGCATTTGTGCCGCCATAGTAATGTAGGTATGAATGTGTATGAGGATAAAATCCCTATCGACCCACAAACATATGATATGGCCCGCGAGCTAGATTTAGATCCAACCATGACAGCTTTAAGCGGTGGAGAAGATTATGAATTGCTTTTTACAGTAGATCAATCTGATTTTGATAAAGTAAAAAACAAACCAGATATTACCGTAATTGGATACGTAACTGATGCATCTGAAGGCATTTATATGACCAGTAAATCGGGGAATAAACACGCTTTAAAAGCGCAAGGTTGGAAAGCGTTTTAATTACATTACATCAATAAAAATGGCTAGGATACTTGCAATTGATTATGGCACAAAGCGTGTAGGATTGGCCGTAACAGATCCATTAAAAATCATTGCAAGTGCCCTAAATACAGTGCATGCCAAAGACGTGATTGTGTATTTAAAAAACTATACGGCAAAAGAAGAGGTAGAGCGATTTGTGGTAGGTTTACCAAAACGTTTAGATGGTTCAGATTCACAATCGGCTGTTCATGTAGAAAATTTTGTAAATTTGTTGCGTAAAAATTTTCCTAATACACCTATAGAGCGAGTTGATGAACGCTTTACATCAACCATAGCTACTAGAAGTTTACTGGAAATGGGCTTGAAAAAGAAAGATAGGGCAAACAAAGGCAATGTAGACCAAGTAAGTGCTGTTTTGATTCTTCAAACTTACATGCAAATGGTTCAATAATATTATAGAAATAATTTAATGATATATCCGATAGTGGCATACGGTGATCCCGTATTAAGAAAAATAGGAGCAGAGGTTGAAAAGGATTACCCTCTGTTAAAGCAATTGATTGAAAACATGTTCGAAACCATGTATGAGTCGCATGGTGTTGGATTAGCTGCACCACAAATAGGTAAAGCAATTAATTTATTTATAATTGATAGCAGCAGGTTTGAAGATGAAAAGTACCCCAACATAAAAAAGGTATTTATCAATGCCGAAATATTAGATGAAAGTGGTGAGAAATGGGATTTTGAAGAAGGTTGCCTAAGTATTCCTCACATTCGTGAAAATGTTAAACGCCATGACACGTTGCGTATTCGCTACCAAGATGAGAATTTTGAAACCCACGAAGAAACTTATGATGGCATTGTAGCTCGCGTTATACAACACGAATACGACCACGTAAAAGGTGTTATGTTTGTGGACAGGTTAAGCGAGTTGAAAAAACGTTTATTGAAAAACAAGTTGATTAATATATCGAAAGGTGGCATTCGTGTTGATTATAAGATGAGATTTCCTGCATCTAGATAACTTCTTCAAATCCAAGTTCAGTATTGCGAATACTGAACCGATTAAGAATTTGTAGCGCTACTATTTAATAGATGCATAACAAATTCTAGATCGGGATTAACCCAACTAAATCAAGCAGTTCGCTTCTGCAAACCTTCTGTTGATTAATTTGGGTAAACAACTTTAGTTTTTTTTTGTATTTATGCATTCAGGTTTGTTTCTTAAGAATTAAACCTTAGGGTAAAACGGTTTCAAAACTGTTTTACTAAAATTAAACTAAAGATTAAAATATGCAGCAAACATTTCCATCGTTACATTATTTTTTACGCAACGCGGCAAACAACATCAAAACTCCTCAAAGCACTTTTTTGCTTGTAAAATCAGATGCTGGCTACGAACCAATTACATACGCTCAAACATTTGAAGAACTTAATGCCATTTCAGCATTTTTGTTAAATAAAGGATACAAAAAGGGTGATAATGCTGCTTTAATAATTGAAAATTGTCCTGAGTACATTGCATTCGACCAAGGTTTGATGCAACTTGGGATGGTTAATGTTTCTGTTTACCCTACACTAAGCGAAAGCGAAATTCAACACATATTAAATGATTCGCAATCGGTTGTAATTTTAGTAGGCACTCCATTTTTACTCAAAAAAATAAATAAAATAAAAGCAAATTGCCCGCACCTTAAATACATTATTACTGCATTTGATGATAAAAAAAGTGATGATGTAATCTCTTACGATGAGATGGTTAACGAAGGGAAACAGCTATATCCTGCATTAAAAGATAAAATTGAAGAGCAGTTAAAGTCAGTAACACCTGATGATTTATCTTGTTTATTGTATACTTCAGGAACAACAGCATTGCCTAAAGGTGCTATGCTTACTCACAATAATTTTATGAGTAATGTACAAATGGGTGTAAATCTAATTCCCATTGTAAATAAAAACTATAGGTTCCTTTCTTTTTTACCCTTATGCCATGTTTATGAGCGCACAGCCACTTATTATTTAAGTACTTACATTGGCAGTGAAATTGCTTTTGCACAAAGTTTAGAATCCTTAAGTAGCAATATAATAGAGGCTACTCCAACAGCAATACTTACCGTACCAAGGTTATTAGAGAGAATAGAGGAGCGTGTAAGAAAAGCTACTGCAACGGCAGGTGGTTTAAAACTAAAAATATTTGATTGGGCACTCAACATTGGAGAAAAGCGCAGGTTAAATAGAGAGGCCGGAAAATCTAATGGGCCTTTTCTTAATCTTCAATTGGCCATAGCTGAAAAGCTTGTATACAGTAAAGTGAAGCAACGCTTAGGAGGTAAAATGGAAATTATGCTTTCGGGAGGTGGTGCTTTACCACAGCATGTTGGCGAATTTTTTGGCAATATTGGTGTATTGGTTTGTGAAGGTTACGGATTAACTGAAACGTCTCCTTTAGTTACTGTAAACACTCCAGATAGGCAGATATTTGGTACAGTTGGGCGCATAGGTAATGGTTGCACTGTAGCCATTCAAAATCCAGATACCAAAGAAATATATACCATTCAAACTTATGATAGTTTTGATCCTAACTTTGAGAGCGTGGAAGGTGAAATTTTAGTGAAGGGGCCTAACGTAATGAAAGGTTATTGGAATTTGCCTGAGCAAACGGCCGCAGCAATAGATGCTGATGGTTGGTTGCATACGGGCGATGTTGGTAAATTTTATAAAGGTTATTTAAAGATTACGGACAGGATAAAAAACATATTAGTGAACTC
>CALPIR020000234.1 GCA_943323675.2 Chitinophaga pinensis
AATCAAATTATTTTGATTAGAACTCGCATACAAACATCTATCATCTTTATCGTTTTCACTACACTTATATTTAGCTCCTATTTTACCATTCGCTTTACAATTGATAAGTATAATATGCGCCAAACCGACCGTTTGATGAAGAAGTTACGCAACATTGTAATTAATATAGAAAACGAACGTATAACCAATTTAAAGGGAAGAATAATAGAAGGCGAAACAGAAGCCTTTATAAACCAAATTGCAGATTTTTACGATACCGATATTTCTTTGTATGATATCAAAGGTGAGGTAATTGCTTCTAGCATAAGCAAACTTTATGATGAGCAAATTATAGGTCCAAAAATGCATCCACAAGCCTATTTCCATTTGAACCATTTGCGCGAATCACAATATAGCCAAAACGAAAAAATTGGAGACCTTACATTTCAAGCGGCTTATGCTCCTATATTTAACTCCCGCAGTGAAGTAGTAGGTTATTTACAACTCCCTTACTTTAGCAAACAAATTGATTTATTAAGCGAAATCTCATCAGTAGTAATTGGATTTATTAATCTTTACGTATTGCTATTTATTATAATCGTGGTGATAGCATATTGGGTTTCAAGGAATATTTCCTATCCGCTTACATTAATTCAACAACGATTATCTAGCACTACTTTAGGGCATAGTAATGAACCCATTTTATGGCAACGAGATGATGAAATAGGTGAATTGGTTAAACAATACAACCGCATGATTGCAGAGTTAGATGCCAGTGCGCGTAAGCTTGCCGAAACCGAACGACAAGGAGCTTGGCGAGATATTGCTAGACAAATTGCCCATGAAATTAAAAACCCGCTAACACCAATGAAACTTAGCGTACAGCACTTGCAGCGGGCTTATGCCAACAATGATATTAATATTGGAGATAAAATTACACGTACATCCAACTTATTAATCGCTCAAATTGATGTACTATCAGAATTAGCCAATGAGTTTTCATCATACGCAAAGATGCCTGCTCCTACTTATGAAAACATTAAATTAAAAGATACCTTATCGCAATTGGTTGATTTATACTCTCAGGGTAATGAGCATAAAATAAGTTTACATTGTGCCGAAAACTTAATCATATCTTTTGATGCAGGATACTTTAATCGTACCATATCAAATTTATTAAAGAATGCAATACAGGCTATGCCTGAGCACCAATTAGGTGAAATACAAATTGATGTGATTGATCACAATGAAAATATTAAAATTTTCGTTAAGGATAATGCATCTGGTATGACAGAAGAACAAGCTAAAAATGTATTTACCCCATACTACAGCACTAAAATTAGCGGTATGGGGCTTGGCTTGCCTATTGTAAAAAACATGATAGAAAGTGGTGGTGGTAGTATTTCATTTACAACACAACTAGAAGTAGGCACCGAATTTTGTATTATTTTACCAAAACAACAACATGTGGCATGATGAAGCTCCTGTGGTTATGGGTAGTATTGGTGCTCACCATATATGTTAGTAAAGCACAACAAAGCGGAAGCTACCGTGCAAAAAGTATTACTGTAATTGCAGACAGTTTACTAGTAGACACACATGTTATTGTACAAAGCAGTGTAATTGTTTTTACAGATAATAATATGCTTTTAAAAGAGGGCATTGATTACCAAATCAATTATTTTAGTGGCTATTTAAAAGTTAACAAAGCTTATAAAAACAAAACCCTACAAGTAAGTTATAAAACACCTAATATTAATTTAAAACAAGTTTACAGCAACAAATCTAGAAGCCTTCAAATACCCGAAATTAAAGGTAATCGTTATGATTTAGGATACGCCCCTAATGTAAATACCAGAATTGATTTATTTAAAAACGATGGTTTAAAGTTAAATGGATCCATAAGCCGTGGATTAGGTTTTGGCAACAACCAAGACATCGTATTAAATGCTAATTTAAATTTACAAATGGCTGGTAAACTGAACAATGATATTGATGTGCTTGCCGCCATAAGTGACGATAATAACCCAATACAACCTGAAGGGAATACGCAACAACTGCAAGACTTTGACCGCGTGTTTGTGCAATTAGCAAAGGATAATACTTCCTTAACTGTAGGAGATTTTGAAATGATAAGGCCAACAGGCACTTACTTCATGAATTATTACAAAAAATCAAGAGGTGCTCAATTTAACACCATGTTGAATGCAGGTAAAAAAGGCTCAATAAATATTGGTGCAGATGGTGCATTAAGCAGAGGTAGATTTTCACGAAACATCATTAATGGCATTGAAGGGAACCAAGGTCCTTATCGACTAAACGGAACAAATGGAGAGTTGTTTATCATAATTATATCAGGTACAGAAGCAGTGTATTTAGATGGGCAAAAATTAACCCGTGGCGAACAAAATGATTACGTAATAGATTACAATACGGGAGAAATAACGTTTATGCCGCGTAGGTCTATTACCCAATATAGCCGTATTGTGGTTGAGTTTCAATTTGCAGATAGAAATTATGCCAGAACCGTGTTTCATACCCATACCGACTTTGAAATGCCAAAGTATAAAATCCGTGTAAACTACTTTACCGAACAAGACAATAAAGATCAACCCTTTTTACAGAGCCTTACCGATAGCAGTAAAAAAATATTAGCTAATGTAGGAGATCATATTGATGCTGCAATTATTAACAGTGAAATAAAAGTAAGCTACGATAGCAAAAAAGTTTTATACCGAAAAATAGATACATTAGTTTATAAAGGGGTATACATATATGCACCAACGCAAGGTAACGATAGTGTATTTTATGAAATGCGTTTTAGTCTGTTAGGACAAGGTTTTGGCAACTACAAACAAATTAGTAGCAATGCCAACGGCCGGGTATATGCTTGGGTTGAACCAATAGGTGGAATTCCGCAAGGAGATTATGAGCCTACTATCAAATTAATAAGCCCTAAACGTAGGCAAATGCTAACCGTGGGAACAGAATTAACTGCGATAAAAAACACTGTTATAAAAATCGAAGCCGCAAATAGTATTAACGATATCAATACATATTCTAACCGAGATAAAAGTAATGATGCTGGTTATGGACTTAAAGCATCTATTGAAAATACCGCGAACTTGTCGTCAATTAAAAAAAACAATAAATGGATACTTAATAGCAGTGTAAATTATGAGCATGTTAATGAAAACTTCAGGTATGTAGAACGATACCGAAATGTAGAATTTGATAGAACATGGAATAGGTTATTAAGTAATCAAAACAACAACATAGATACTGGGTACCGAGAAAACATAGCATCCATAAGAACCGCTTTAAACCACAACAATAATTTCCAAGTTTATTATCAATTAGGGAGCTACAACCGACAAAAACAATTTAATGGATTACAACACCAAGCCGGAACTTTTTTACTATTGGGCAAAAGCACTTTTACCGCAGAAACCGAATGGTTAAAAACATCAAATAATACACTTGGCTCGCAAACAAGTGACGTAAGAAGGTACAAAGGAGAGGTTACAAGAAAAATTTGGAAACTTACTAGTGGTTTAAATGCAGAAACTGAACAAAGTTATTTTAGGCGAAGCAGCGATACATTGCTTGGCGGTAGTTACGGATATCAGCAATATGGGGCATTTATACGCAATACAGACTCTACTAAATTACGCTACAATTTGGCATACAACAAGCGTATAGATTTATTGCCACGAAATACTGAAATGGTGCAATCAACTGTTGGGCATAACTTTAATACAGG
>CALPIR020000235.1 GCA_943323675.2 Chitinophaga pinensis
AGTACTTGGCGTTTTTATATTGCCTCAAGTTAAGGCACAAACACCTCAAAAAGCCTTAAAATATATGATAAGTATTGATGCTAGAAACTTGTTTACCAGCGGTATTCAGGCAAATACTAAAATTTTCTTAAGAAAAATAAATGCGGATTCGGTCATTACTTTTAACCTTTTAGAACTAGCCGTTGATAGTGTGCATATTAACCAAAATTTAACCTCTTTTCAAAAAAGTGATTCTACCGTTTTGGTTAAAATTCCTTTTCAATCAAAAACGGGTGACTCATTAATCGTTGATATTTTTTACCGAGGTATGCCCAAAAAAGATGCACTTTGGGGTGGGTTTTATGTTAGTGGAACATATGCTTTCAATATGGGTGTTGGATTTCAATCTAAACCACATAATTTTGGAAGAGCTTGGTTTCCTTGCTTTGATAATTTTACCGACCGAGCTTTGTATACAGTTGAAGTTACCACCGCCCCAAATTACACTGCAGTATGTGGTGGTTTGCTAATTGATGATACAACTTATGCAGATGGCTCAAGTAAATGGACTTGGGAACTTAATCAACCCATACCTACCTACTTAGCTAGTATTGCAATTGGGAAATACACTTTTTTAAAGCACACTTTTACTGGTAAATTTGGTACGCTTCCCGTTTGGTTAGCTGTTGAACCCAAAGATACCACCAAGCTAATTTCATCTTTTGCTAAATTAAACAATGCCATTTCGTGTTTCGAAGAGCGATTTGGCCCATTTCGTTTTGATAGAGTTGGATTTGTAGGCGTACCTTTTAATTCGGGTGCAATGGAACATGCTGCAAATATAGCTTATCCTCTATATGCCATTGATGGCACATTGAATTATGAGACCTTAATGGCTCACGAATTATCTCATCATTGGTGGGGTAATTTAACAACCTGCGAAACAGCCGAAGACATGTGGCTTAATGAAGGTTGGGCTAGCTTTTGCGAAGCTTTATTTTTAGAATGTGCTTATGACGTGTCTTACTACCAAAACGACATGCGTGAAAAACTAAATGAAGTATTGCTAACTGCCCCTGCAAACGACAAAGGTTATAAAGCCGTGAGTGGTGTTCCGCACGAGCAAACTTATGGAACAACAGTATACAAGAAAGGTGCATTAATGACAAGTACATTACGCACAATAATGGGCGATTCAGCGTTTTTTGAGGCTTGTAAAAGTTACCTTGATGTTAATAAATTTAACCATGCCAATAGCCTCAATTTACGTAATGAATTTCAACGATTTACTGCCAAAGATCTAACCTTCTTTTTTAACCAATACATTTTCCAAAAAGGCCATTATGATGTTGTAGTGTTTGCTAGTGTAAAAAATGAATCAACACTTACATTACAATTAATGGAACTTAAACGTTACAAAACTGAAAAGCACAGTAGCATGAATGTATCGGTTAACCTACATTTTACTGATAAATCAATACAAACATTGATGGCTGCATTAACTAATGGCGAGGGCAGTGTTTCGATAAATATCCCCGAAGGCAAAACGTTAAACTATGTAACCATAGATGATGAAACCAAATATGCTTTAGGGTATACCTCAGAAACCACAACAATAAAAAGTAAAGGGGCCACTACTTTCAATAACACCTTATTAAGCCTCAATACCCAAAACATAACCGATTCGGTTTTAATAAATGTGCAACACCACTGGGTTGGCCCAAGTGTTGGCGATTTACGTAAACAAGGCATTCGCATAAGCAATGAACGTTATTGGAGTGTGCGTGGACAATTTCCATCATCCTTTTCTGCTTGGGCCTATTTTAATTACAATGGCACATCTCAAAATTATTTAGATGAAGAACTGTTAAAGAGCGCATTAACCGAAGATAGTTTAGTTTTACTGTATCGCACAAACGAAAATAGTGAATGGCGCGTGATTACTACTCCAAGTGAAGCAACTTACCAACCCGGAGGAAACCTAAAAGATAAATTAGGGAGGTTTTGGTTGACTAAATTATTACCTGGTGATTATGCATTTGGCATACGCGACCAAAGCGTAGTGGGTTTAAAATCAAACACCAAAGAAACAGGGTTAAATCTTATGCCAAACCCTGTTGATGATGTTTTAACTATGGCACTACCCGATTACGAAACTTTTTCAAATGCCCATATTTCAGTTTCAGATAATAAAGGATTGGAGGTAATAAAAACAGATGTTAATACCAATCAAAATAGCTATTTGTTAAATGTTAGAAAGTTAAAATCGGGTGTATATTATTTAATAATTGAAAACTATAAAAAACGCTACACAGCCCGTTTTGTTAAATCCTAATACTAACCAATGCCACTTTAATTGGTAGGCGAGTTAACCAATATAGTGCTATTCTGGTACCGCCTTGCCATACTAATTTAAGTTGCATTATTACAGGTATTTATAATAGTATTTTTGTACTTATAATACCGTTTTATAAAATACGTACAATAGGTATTACATTTGCCAAAATTTAAAATTAACATACAACAATACATACTTCTATACACATGAAAAACATTACTGTAATTGGATCGGGAACAATGGGCAACGGAATTGCACACGTTTTTGCACAAAATAACTACAAAGTTAGTTTGGTTGATGTAAATGAAAGTGCACTTAAAAAAGCCATTGAAACCATTGAAAAAAACCTTGATAGACAAGTAAGCAAAGGGCAATTAACTGAAGCAGATAAAGCCTCTGCCCTTGCTAACCTTACCGCTTATACCGATTTAAAAAAAGGTGCTGAAAATGCTGATTTAGTGATTGAAGCAGCTACGGAAAACATGAATATTAAGTTGGATATTTTTCGTACGCTAGATGAAATTACACCTCCACATTGTATTTTAGCATCTAATACCTCTTCTATTTCTATTACCAAAATTGCCTCGGTTACTAAAAGAGCTGATAAAGTAATTGGTATGCACTTTATGAATCCAGTGCCAGTGATGAAATTGGTTGAAATCATTAATGGATACAAAACATCAGCTGAGGTTACTAAAACCATTACTGAATTATCTAAAGCCATTGGAAAAGTTCCAGCATCTAGCAACGATTACCCGGGTTTTATAGCCAACCGTATTTTAATGCCTATGATTAATGAGGCCATTATTAGCCTACATGAAGGCGTTGGTGGAGTTGAAGAAATTGATACCGTAATGAAATTAGGTATGGCTCATCCAATGGGGCCATTGCAACTTGCCGATTTTATTGGTTTAGATGTTTGTTTGGCCATATTAAATGTGCTACATAACGGATTCGGAAATCCTAAATATGCACCATGCCCATTATTGGTAAACATGGTAACAGCTGGTAACTTAGGTATTAAATCGGGCGAAGGTTTTTACAAACATACTCCGGGTAGCAAAGAACTAACGGTATCGCCAATGTTTGCTAACATTAAAGCAGGTAACTAAATATCCTGTATACAATATTAAAAGGCCGTTTCCTTATTGTGGAAACGGCCTTTTTTATGGCTAAACTATTTACATACAACATTCATCGTGTTATAGCTCACCTATTTACTTTCATAATATCCTCCATAATCCTCATCATCCGAATCTTTTCCTGTGTTTAACATACCACTCATGATATCTTTAAAAACAGGCCCTGATACATCATTTGTCTTACTAATTTGACTAAGCTCTGCCAAACCATGTAGCACAAATTCCATCATAAACAA
>CALPIR020000236.1 GCA_943323675.2 Chitinophaga pinensis
AGATAACTACCATTACCAATAAGGTGTGTATATTACCTATTTTTTCACTTATCCGGGCAAATCCCCATGCACCAACAATTGCTATAAGTTGAATAATCAATACTGTTACAATTAGGTCAGCTGTTTTTAGTTTTAACTCCTGCGAGCCAAATAAAGTTGCCACATACATTACGGTTTGTAAGCCCATACTGGTAAAAAAGAATCCCCACAAATAACGTTTAACATGGTTATGTTTATTTGTTTCGTTTATTTCTTTCCACACATTTTTTAGCTCATTAATACCTTTGCTTAATACATTTCCTTTATAGTTTTGGTTACGCAATTTTTCAGGTAAATGTTTAAATGGAATTTGTGCAAAACCCATCCACCATATACCTACTGATACAAAAGATAATTTACTGGCCATGCCTTCATAAAAACTTTTGGCTTTTTTTAAAGCATCGGGTTCGCTTAATCCCGTTTTAATAAGTTCTTGTGTTTTGGCTTGAACGGGGAAAAGTATTTCGGGAAACATAATATTAACCAGATTGATGAGGAGCAAAATAACACTGCCTATATAGCCCATGCTAAAACCGCGCGCGCTTACCCTATCATACATATCTTCTGAAACGATTTCTGGTAAGAATGCATTATAGAAAACAATACTTCCACCAAATCCAATAAGGCTCAGCACAAATAAACTTAATCCATAATATATATTTTGAGCGTCAAAAAAATACATCAACATACAACTGATACTTCCCATGTAACAGAAAAATTTCAGGTATGATTTTTTATTCCCTTTTACATCTGCAATGCCAGAAAGTATGGGGCTAATAATTGTTACCAATAAAAAACCTAACGATAAAGAATATGAGTATAGGGCTGTATTTGCAAACTCATGACCACAAAAGGTTATATAATATGGTCCTTCTGGCGATGAGCCACTTTTGATGGCTGCAGCTTTGCTCATTGCCTCATAATATGGTGGGAATATTGCTGTGGCTATGGTTAAAGAAAACACAGAGTTGGCCCAATCATACATGGTCCAGCCGAAAATTACTTTTTTATTGTTTAGAGGCGTACTCATTACTTGCAAAGTATAATAAACTAGTAATAGTTTGAACGATACCAGTTACAAGTTATTGGTAATTTATAAACATTGTCTGAGCGCTAGATTTAATGATATTGAGCTAACATTAAATAGTTGTAATTTTTTGATTTAAAAGTGAGTGAATTATGAGATTATACAGTTGTTATGACATCATACACTTTAGCGCATTGAATTAGTATACTTTCAACAAGTACTATTCTAGCTTTTAATTAGTAAAATACTTTGATACTTCTAATCTCCGCACTTTTTCTAATTAGGCATTTGGGTTTTATGAGAATATTGTTGTCAATAAAATATTTTTAGAATCAATAATGGGCAAGAGCAGGGTGCCAAATTTTCACTAATTCATCACCAAAATTATTTGTTAATACAACTTAGTAAAATATTTCGGTAATTGCACTTGAATTAGAAACGATTAAATGACCACTGGGAAAAACTCTTTGATACTGGGAGCTTTAAATGACGTGCAGCTGAAACATAAAGACATGTTGATGTTGGCCCTTAAACCCTATGTTCCTGAAGCTGCTTTAGAGCTTTGTTGTGAGTTGATTATGTATTATAAACTTAATCTACATATAGAGGTTGAGCGTAAGGGGCGTTATGGCGATTACCATCCCACAATGGGAAGTGGAAATAGAATTACGGTTAACCACAATCTAAATCCTTTTGAGTTTCTTATCACGTTTATTCATGAATTAGCCCATCATACCACATATTTAAAATATGGTAATAAGGTTGATGGACATGGTAAAGAGTGGAAAGAGGAGTTTAGACAAAATATGATGCCATATTTGCAGCATGATGTATTTCCTAATGATATTAAGTTTGCATTGATAGGACATATGAAAAACCCAAAGTATTCGCATAGTGCTGATATAAAACTGCTTAAAGTTTTAATGCACTACGATAGAAAAAAGGATTATATAACTTTGGATGAATTAAATGAAGGCGACTTATTTAAAATGCCTGGCAAGTCTAAAATTATTTTAAAAAAGCTTGGCACCCTTCGCACATACACAAATTGTATAGCTGTAGCAACAAGTAGAATGTATCAAGTTCATGCTTTAGCTAAAATAGTACCGATTGATAATCCGGACTTAGTGGGTTAATCTTAATCTTATTGTTATTAAAGTATAATTGCTAACATCGTTTTTATAAATACGATGCTAATAAAACTAGCAAATACCATACGTATAGTATGTTGGTTTGCCTTTTGGGAGGCTATTACTCCTAATGGAGCTAGTAAGAAAGTTGATAAAATCATAGGGATAACAATAGGAAAAACAATATACCCTACTTGCCACTCGCTTACGTTTTGGATTGATGGTGTGCTCAAGTTTAGTATCCCAACTGCTAAAGCAAAAAATGGAATTACACCATTTGATATTGCACTAGCTTTTTTGATGTCCATTTTAAGAACATCTGTAAATACTGGAGTCATGATTACACCGCCACCTAAACCACTCATGGCAGTGACAATTCCAGCTATAAAGCCTGTTACATAATAACCTAAAGGTTTTATAATATTACTTGCATTAGCTACTTGTACCTTTTTTAAAAACATACGTAGGGCAATAACTAATAGCATACTTGCAAATACATAGTTAAATACACTTTTGCTATACCATGTTCCCGATTTAATGAGCAGAGTCATTAATACTGCTGTTACAACACCAGTAATTGCTGTGTAAAAAATCTCGCGAGGATAAAAATTACCTAATTTATATTGTTTGTAGCTACTTACAGATCCCGAAAAAATAATAGTAAATAATGAATTAGCTAAAATGGCCTTCACCAAATTGTCATCACTAAACCCAAGTTTACTTAAAAAATAATCTAGTATTGGGATGTACACAATCCCACCTCCAACGCCTAAAAAACCTGATAAAAATGCGCCTATCGAACCAAGCAGGAATAGGATTATAAAGTCAGTATATGCTAACACTTTGTTTAGATTTCGTAGGTTTTAAATTTAAACACTATTGTTTTTTACCTAAGATGGAATTGTAACGTGGCAAATCGTTCAATAACTTAATGGCTACTTTCACATCTTCATCATGCTTCGCTGCCATTTCATATTCAGCTTTTTGAAAATAATATCTTTTTGCAATTTCACTTTCTAGCAGCTCTATAATTTCGGTTTTGTTTTTATCTAAATCAGCCTGCTTATCACGAGTAAGATTCTGCTTCAATTGCTGGTATTGGCTTTGTACGGCCTCGAAATATTTCTCATCTTCAGCCTTTTTCTTAAAGTCTTCTAATGCTTTTTCGCTAGCTGTTTGGTAATCATATTTTTTATCTAATAAAAAGGTTTTAAAGTCAGTAAAATCGGCATCGGTTAATTTAAAATCCTTTGCTGGAGCTATCGAATTATGTCTATTACGGTATTTTGTAGCATAATCAAATACGAGCTGGTTAATAATTAGACTTTCGGTAATCTTACTATAATCTGCTTGTTTGTTTGCCAAATCTGGGTCAACACCACCACCATCAAAAACCTTGCGACCGCTTTTGGTTTTAAATTCTTTTTTTAAACTGTCTGGTACGCTACCTACACTACCATCAGCATTTCTATGGCTATAATCCAAAGCCTGGATGCAT
>CALPIR020000237.1 GCA_943323675.2 Chitinophaga pinensis
GGCAGCCTATTTGTTTTATATTGTAGGTAACATAAAAAAGCGCGAAGTTTTACTTCGCGCGTTTTTATGTTACCTACAATATAAAACAAATAGGCTGCCCACGGGCAGCCTATTTGTTTTATGAAAAAATTTAATAAATTATTTTAAGGTACGCTTAACTTCAACAATTTCGTAAGCTTCTATCATATCGCCCACTCTGATATCATTAAAGTTATTGAAATGCAAACCACACTCATAACCATAAGCTACTTCTTTCATATCGTCCTTAAAGCGTTTTAAAGATGCCAACTCTCCCGTATGAATTACAACTCCATCGCGAATAATACGTACTTTAGAGTTACGGAATATTTTACCTTCAGTAACATAACATCCAGCAACAGTACCCACTTTGGTAATTTTAAATACTTCACGTATTTCAACGTTACCAGTAATTTTCTCTTCTACCTTAGGAGCCAACATTCCCTCCATTGCATCTTTAATTTGCGCAATAGCATCGTAAATAATACTGTATAAACGGATATCAATTGCTTCGGCTTCGGCTAACCTGCGCGCTTGTGGCGAAGGACGAACTTGGAATCCTATTACGATTGCATCTGAAGCTGAAGCTAACAATACATCGCTCTCCGAAATTTGACCAACTCCTTTGTAAATTACATTTATAGCGACTTCCTCTGTTGAGAGTTTAATTAACGAATCACTTAATGCCTCTACGGAACCATCCACGTCACCTTTAACAATGACCTTAAGTTCTTTAAAGTTACCAATTGCCAATCGTCTTCCGATCTCATCAAGAGTAATGTGTTTTTGTGTACGTATACCCTGTTCGCGTTGAAGTTGCGAGCGCTTATTACTAATTTCTTTAGCTTCTTGTTCGGTTTTGGTAACCAAAAACTTATCACCTGCTTGTGGTGCGCCATCAAATCCTAATAAAACAACAGGAGTAGAAGGGCCTGCGATGGTCATTTTTTTACCACGCTCATCAAACATTGCTTTTACTTTACCGCTGTGTGTTCCTGCCAAAATAGGATCACCTATTCTTAATGTACCCGATTGTACCATTACGGTTGTAGTGATACCACGACCTTTGTCTAATGTTGCCTCGATTACACTACCAACTGCTCGTTTATCAGGATTGGCTTTAAGGTTTAACATATCGGATTCTAACAATACTTTTTCAAGCAATGAATCGATATTTAAACCTTTCTTAGCTGATATTTCTTGGCACTGATATTTACCACCCCACTCTTCAACCAAAATATTCATGGCTGAAAGTTGTTCGCGGATTTTATCTGGGTTAGCACCATCACGATCAATTTTATTTATTGCAAATACAATTGGAACACCTGCTGCCAAAGAGTGGCTTATAGCCTCCTTAGTTTGTGGCATTACACTATCATCTGCTGCAATAACAATAATTACAATATCTGTTATTTTTGCACCACGAGCACGCATTGCTGTAAACGCTTCGTGACCCGGAGTATCTAAGAAGGTTACATGCTTACCGTTGGCTAAAGTAACCTCATAAGCTCCAATATGCTGCGTAATACCACCCGCTTCACCAGCAATAACATTTGCTTTACGGATATAATCCAATAAAGATGTTTTACCATGATCTACGTGACCCATTACTGTTACAATAGGAGGACGAGTTACTAAATCCTCTTCAGCATCTATTTCCTCTTCAATGGTTTCAATTAAATCTGTAGTTACAAATTCTACTTCAAAACCAAACTCTTCGGCTACAATTGCAATGGTTTCAGCATCTAAACGCTGATTTATACTTACCATCAATCCTAACGACATACATGCCGAGATGATATTGGTAATAGGTAAATCCATCATCTGCGCCAACTCATTGGCAGTTACAAATTCTGTTACTTTGATTTTCTTCTGTCCTTCAAGTTCCATCGCCACCTCTTCACGTCTATCGGCAGCAGCATCACGTTTTTGTTTACGGATTTTACTACGAACCTGACCAATATTTTGTTGGCCATTAATACGTGCTAAGGTTGCTTTTAATTTATCTTGAATTTCCTTATCTGTGATTTCAGCCTTTTCTGTAGGTTGTCCTGTACGTGGTTGGAAGTTACCTTTTCCACCTTTATTAAAAGGAGGGCGAGGCGCATTTGGATTAGTTCCTGCAGGACCACGGTTGTTGTTACCTTGATAACCACCCCCAGGACGATTTCCACCAGCTTGGTTATTTCCACCAGGTCCACGGTTGTTGTTACCTTGATAGCCACCACGGTTTTGCGGAGGTGGATTGGTTCCTTCAACCTTTTTAATGTCTAAGTTGTCGCTTCCGCCAACAAAGTTTTTTCTACGTCTTTTCTTTTTGTTTGTGTCATCACTACTTGCAACAGGCTGAGGTTTTTTAGGCTGTTCAACTGGAAGTTGAATTTTACCCATCACCTTTAAACCGGAAAGTTTTTCGTAGTTTGGTTCCGTTACATGAGCATCATCGTTATCAACTGGGGGTGTTGGAACAATGGATGTTTCAACCTTTTCCTCAATTATCTTAACTTCCTGCACTATTTCAGCCTTCGCTTCAATGGGTTTTGCAACCTCTTCTATTTTAGGTTCTAGAACAACAGCTTCTAACTTTGGTGTCTTCTCTTCAACCTTTTTATCGGCTTTCGGAGATTCCACTTTCGCAGGTGCTACAGGTTCTGGTTTTTTCTTTTTCTTTGGGTTAAAATCCTCTAAATTAATTTTACCTAAAACTTTCAAACCACCTTTTTCTTCGGTGTGCTCAATTACTATATTATCAGCAACTTCTTCCTTTTTAGGTTCAACTACAGGAGCAGGTATTACCTCTTCTATAATAGGCGTTGAATCTTCTTTTTTAGGTTCAATTGGTTTTACCAGATTAGTGGTTGGAGCTAACCCCGATTTAATTAAAATACCGTCATCGTAGTCTTCATCTTCAATTATAGATTCTTTCTTAATTGGGGGTTGAATACTAACCTCTTCTTTTTTAACTTTAGCTTTGATCAATGCTTTTGCATCGTCTTTAACTTTCTTGTCCGACTGGAAAGCACCAAGTAACACCTGGTACATTTCACCAGTTATTTTGGTTGTAGGCTTGTTTTCCACCGCAAAGCCTTTTTTGGCTAGGTGTTCAACAAGGGTTTGAATACCCACGTTAAGCTCTTTTACTACTGCGTTTAAACGGACAGATTCTTTGTTTTCGCTCATTTAATGTTTTTAATACTATGCTTTTGGCGATGACGGATGCACCAAAAAGTGCCTCAAATATAAGGCTATTGCCTGCATAAACCAAACAATCGTTTAGCTTATGCAGATATTAACCAATATTCTATTCAAATTCTGCTTGCAATATCCTGCGAACCTCATTTACCGTCTCTTCTTCTAACTCAGTTCTACGAACTAAATCTGCAACGGTTAAATTAAGAACGCTACGGGCGGTATCGCAACCAATATTTTTAAATTCGTCTAAAATCCAACTATCAATTTCATCTGCAAACTCGTCCAAATCGATATCACCTTCATCTTCGTCACTTTCGCGATAAACATCAATCTCCATTCCTGCTAATTTACCAGCAAGTTTAATGTTATGACCACCTTTACCAATTGCCAATGAAACTTGATCAGGTTTTAAATAAACGGCTGCTCTACGACTTTCTTCGTCTA
>CALPIR020000238.1 GCA_943323675.2 Chitinophaga pinensis
CAGCCAAACTATCCCTTACATCACCTAAGCGGTTATTGCGGTACAGCGGGCTGAGAGTTTGGTTTGGAGTGTATGATTTTAAGATATTAAACAATTGGTTTATACTATGCTGTTCGCCACAAGCAATATTATATACTTGGTTCCATGCTTCCTTGTTTTCATTAAACAAGGCATTTATGTTTGCATCAACGGCATTGCTAACAAAGGTAAAATCTCTGCTTTGCTCTCCATCCCCATTAATAAAAGGCGGTTGGTTATTTAGCACAGCTATTGCAAACAAAGGAATAACAGCTGCATATGCACCATTTGGATTTTGTTTGGGTCCGAAAATGTTGAAATACCTCAGTCCGATAAAGTTTGTTCCATAGGTTTTGTGAAATACGTCAGCATACAATTCATTTACCAATTTGGTAACTGCGTAGGGAGAAAGTGGCTTACCAATATGATTCTCTTGTTTTGGTAAAATTAGGCTGTCGCCATAGGTGGAAGAGGATGCGGCAAACACAATTTTTTGTATACCCGCTTGTTGGGCTGCCGTAAACACATTTAAAGTGCCCCCAATATTAACGGCATTGGTAGTCACTGGGTCGTTGATGGAACGTGGTACTGAACCTAAAGCCGCTTGGTGTGATATCGCATCAATGCCTTTACAAGCATTTACGCAGGTATCCCAATCGCGAATGTCACCTGGCATCCACTCGAGTTTAGGGTTGGATAAAAAGGGTGTTATGTTTTTGAGTAATCCAGTAGAAAGGTTATCTAACACGCGCACTAGGGTGATGCGCTTGTCTTGCAACAAAGCTTCTACTAAATTACTACCAATAAAACCGGCTCCTCCGGTAACCAATATACGCATATTGTTGTTATAATCTTCCGTCAGTTGCAGTTTTGGGCAGGGTTGATTTTACATCATACACCACCACGTTTGGTTTGCCAATTTCAGTAATGTTTAAATCTGCAAATTGTGTATGATTTACCGCCATAATTATTGTATCGTAAGTTCCATTTGGTATCGAATCGATTAAATTAATTCCGTATTCTACATTTACTTCATGCGCATCAGCCATTGGGTCGAATACATCAACGAGTATACCAAAATCGTTAAGCTCGGCAATGATGTCAATGACTTTAGAATTACGTATATCAGGGCAGTTTTCTTTAAAGGTGATGCCCATAACCAATGCCTTGGCTGAGTTAACATGGATGCCTTTTTTAATCATTAACTTCACCACTTTATTGGCCACAAATGCCCCCATGTTGTCATTGATTTTTCGTCCTGCTAAAATCACTTGGCTGTGGTAACCAATTTCTTCGGCTTTGTGCGTGAGGTAATAGGGGTCAACACCTATGCAATGTCCGCCAACCAAACCCGGGCGAAACGGAAGGAAATTCCATTTTGTTCCAGCAGCCTCTAGAACTTCTATTGTATCAATATTCATTTTATCGAATATCAATGCGAGTTCATTTACAAAAGCAATATTGATATCTCTTTGACAATTTTCTATCACCTTGGCTGCTTCTGCTACTTTTATACTTGGTGCCTGATAGGTACCTGCAGTAATAATAGCCGCATAAACGGTGTTAACCGTATTGGCAATTTCTGGTGTAGAACCAGCCGTTATTTTTCTGATTTTAGTTACGGTGTGTACCTTGTCACCCGGGTTTATGCGTTCAGGAGAGTATCCACAAAAAAAGTCGGTGTTAAATTTTAGTCCGCTCATTCTTTCCAACACAGGTACACAATCATCCTCTGTACACCCTGGATAAACGGTTGACTCATACACCACGATATCACCTTTTTTTAACACCTTACCCACTGTTTCGCTGGCTTTAATTAATGGTGTTAAGTTTGGCCTGTTATTTTTATCAATTGGTGTAGGTACCGTAACGATAAAAAAATTAGCTTTTTTCAAATCCGCTACGTCTGCTGTATAAAATAGTTTTGCTGCAGATTTTAACTGATCAGATTCAACTTCCAAAGTACGGTCGTAACCTGTTTTTAATTCATCAATTCTGCTCAGGTTAATATCAAACCCAATGGTATCGAATTTTTTACCAAATTCAACAGCTAAGGGAAGTCCAACATACCCTAATCCTATAATGGCAATGGTTTTATCTGTCATAGGGCTTATGCTTTTTTCTTTTTACGCTTATTTGTTCCGGTTAATTTGTGCCACCAATTTCTTGGTGTAGACTCGTCACTGTAGTATCCATTGTAATATTGGCTATAATACTTACGGTTGTAATAACTGTTGTTGTTATAGTATCCACCATAATAATAATAGCCTCCACCACCGTAGTATCCACCGTAAGCTGATTTATAAACTGAGCCGTAAAATGCGGAACTGTTATCGTATGAGTTTAGGATGATGTACATATTCGGGATTTGGTTGTCTTCTTTTAACCTATCGGGTATCATAGCAAAATCACGTCTAGAATATTGTGATCGAATAATGAACAAATTGATGTCGGCTTTACTCATTAACGCGAAGGAATCAGAAACCAAACCTACAGGGGCAGTATCGAAGAATACATAGTCATATTTCTGTTTTAGTATTTCTACCAATTCATTCATTTTTGTTGAATGCAATAATTCAGAAGGATTGGGAGGGGTTGGGCCTGCTGTAATTACATCTAAATTTTCAAATTCTGATTCTTGTATGATGTCTTTTAATTCGTGCTTGCCTATTAAGTAAGTAGTTAGTCCTATGTCATTGGTCATGTTGCGAAAGGTCAAGTGGATTTTAGGCCTACGTAAATCACAACCTACAATGACTACTTTATATCCCAGTAACGTTAAGGATGCTGCCAAATTCACGGTAGAAAATGTCTTACCTTCACCACTTACCGATGAGGTTACACAGACAATTTTATGGTTCTCGCCTTTAAGGATAAAATTAACATTGGTTCTTATCCCCCTAATGGACTCACTAAAAATAGACTTAGGACTTTTCATGACGTACAATTCATAATTTTCGTCCATTTCTTCATTGTCCAACTTTTTGATAACACCAATAACAGGTGTTTTACTCAACGACTCGATGGTTTCTTTATCGGGTATGCGATTATATATTAAACGGGATAGGAAGATGATTGCCATACCCGAGGCTAGGCCGATCATAAAGGCAATGGCATAAACCCTATCGGCAACTGGGTAAAAAGGTGAATTTGGCGCGATTGCTTCATCTATGATGATTGCGTTTGCTAAAATGGATGATTTACCTATACGTGTCTCTAATTTTTTCTCCATCAGGTAACCGTATATTTTTTCGTTTACCTTAAAGTTACGTTCTAGGTTTAATAGGGCTTGTTGTTTTTGGGGTAAAGCAGATAGTTTGGATGATGCTTGTTGGATGAGTTTTTCATTGTAGGCAATTCTTTCATCCACCTTTTCTTGAGCTGATAATAAGGCACGTATTAAAGCCTGTTTTACCTCTTTGATTTTTTTCTCATTTTCAACCATGACCGGGCTGGTAGGTAAGTTTTTTAGACTTAAGGATAAACGATCTAAAATCAGTCCATTCAGTAATTGCAACATGGCTGGAAGGTCTTGTGCATCTTCCGGGTCAAGTAACACCAATTCTAGCGCTCTATCTTTGGCGGTATTAATTTGGTCTCCCAATTTACTCATGATTTTTTTCTTGAGCAATA
>CALPIR020000239.1 GCA_943323675.2 Chitinophaga pinensis
AAAATAGCGAGCGATAACCAACCCCGAAAAAGCGGCAGCAAAACATACGAGTTTGAATAACGATAGAGCTATTAATCCAACACGTTTTTAAGTTTTGTTAAGAAAAAGTTGTCACCGTGACAACTTTTTCTATTTTTGTTACTATGGGTTTAGAAAGTGATATCAAACAAAAGAAATTTGACACCGAGCAAGAGAAGGCGGCCATTAATATCCTATATACTGCCAGTTGGATTGAGGCAAGCAATCTCAGAAGATTAAAACCTCATGGTATTACACCACAACAATTTAATGTATTGCGCATCTTACGTGGTTCTCACCCCAAAAAGTTAATGTTGTTTGATATTGCTTCACGCATGATTGATAAAAGCTCTAATGCCACAAGATTGGTAGAGAAATTAAGGGCAAATAATTTAGTAACCCGCGAACAATGCCCAGAAAACAGAAGACAAGTTGATATAAATATAACCCAAAAGGGATTGAACCTTTTAACTGTGATAGACAATGAAAACGAAATATGGTTAAAATCATTCAAAAACCTAACTGTTTTAGAGTTCAAGAGCTTAAACACCTTACTTGATAAACTAAGAGGATAAATTTTTTATGGTAATATTTGTATATACATATATTGTTAATACATTTGTATAGAATTTGGTAATAAGCACCTATCAAATTATATTTAAAATAAATGAAAACACTTATTCATAAAGCAGAAAACAGAGGCCATGCAAATCATGGTTGGCTTAATGCAAAACACTCTTTCAGTTTTGCAAGTTGGTACGATCAAACCAAAATACACTTTGGTGCATTGCGCGTTTTAAACGATGACGAAGTAGCCCAAGGTATGGGCTTTGGAAAACACCCACATGATAATATGGAAATTATCACCTTGGTGCAAGAAGGTTCTTTAGAACATAAAGACAGTATGGGCAATGGAAGCATAATGAAACCTAATGATGTTCAAGTGATGAGTGCAGGTACAGGTGTCTTTCACTCGGAAATGAACCCCGACAAAAACAACCCCGTTAAGTTGTTTCAAATTTGGGTTTTCCCTGACAAAGGCAACGTTACACCACGTTACGATCAAAAAACTTTTTTGCCTGAAGACAGAAAAAACAAATGGCAGGAAATTATCAAACCAGATACACAAGAGGAAGGCGAAGCCATATTTATTCATCAACAAGCATGGTTTAATTTAACCGATATGGATGCCAACAATGAAATGATGTACACCAATAAAAAAACAGCTAATGGTGCTTACGTATTTGTAATTGATGGGGAAGTTGAAGTTAATGGAGAAAAGCTAGAAAGAAGAGATGCAATGGGCATTACAGAGTATACCAATTTTAATATCAAAGCGCTCTCCAATGCACGCATTTTGGTAATGGATTTACCTATGATTGAATTAGAATACTAAACAATAGTTGCCTGACACAAGCAAATTAATTTGATAGGGTTACTCCCCTACCAATTGTTAAAAAATTACAGCTTAACTTTAGTAATTAATATTGATGTTAGTTAGTATGACCTTGGGATAAAAATTCAATTCAGTTGAAAATCTAAATTGTACCGTTACTTATAATTATGGAAAAAGATAAAATAATTTACGTTTCTGACCCAATGTGTGGTTGGTGTTTTGGTTTTGGAAAAGTAATGGGTGATTTTTATTCTGCCTATAAAGACACCTTTAAATTTGATGTTGTAAGTGGTGGAATGGTAGTAGGTGATAGAGAAGGACCAATTGGCGATTTTGCAGAATACATACTTGGTGCATACAAAAAAGTGGAAGAATATTCGGGTATGCAATACGGCCAACCTTATCTTGATCAATTAAAAACAAAAACGCTTTGGTCATCTTCTATTAAACCAGCTATTGCTATAGAAACATTTAAACAATTTAACCCTGAAGAAGTGGTTGGATTTTCGCATGCAGTTCAAATAGCCTATTTTGTTGATGGAAAAGATTTGAGAGATGAAGAAGTATATAAGGAATTAATTAAACCATATGGCATTAATGAAGCCGCGTTTATTGAAAAATTAAACAGCGAAGAAATACGTAAACAAACCAGTGATTGGTTTCAAACCACAGCAAACTGGGGTGTAACAGGATACCCAATGGTTATTTTAGTACGTAATGATAAATACTATGCCATTGCAAAAGGCTTTACCGATTTAGAAACATTGAAAAAAAATGCTGCGTCTGTTGTTGAACAACACTAATTAGTATTTAAAAGTATTCGTGTTTACTTCACATTTCTTGATTTTGTGAACAAAACCCAAGTAAACATTTTAAAAGGCAATGTATTTTCGCAATATGAAAATCGTTGCCTTTCCTTTTATAGATGTGTTTTTATCTCCCATAGGTAAAATAGTTATTAAGGCTACTAAAACGCATATTCATCAAATTTACTTCGATGACGAATTTTCTTCTATAATTAGTGAATCGGCAATAACTAAAAAAACAAAACAGCAATTGACTGAATTTTTTGATGGCAAAAGAACCCAATTTGATTTGCCATTAATGCAAGAAGGCACTGCATTTCAACAACAAGTATGGGAGCAAATTTTATTGGTGCCTTATGGCGAAACCATAAGTTATTTAGAATTGGCACAAAAGTTTAATGACGAAAATTTAGTAAGGGCAGTAGCCAGTGCAAATGCAAAAAACAGATTGGCCATTGTTGTTCCTTGCCATAGAATTGTAGCCGCCAATGGTAAATTCACTGGTTACGCGTGGGGCTTAAAAAGGAAGAGTGTATTGTTAGATTTTGAAGCCAAAAATAGTGGCAAAAAACTGTCCTTATTTTAATTATTTACACATGCTTTTTAAACGCTCTACAATCTGAAAAACAGCAGGACAAACCGCTGTATTGTTGAGTGTCTCTTTAAAAATAGTATGTATTTTACTTTGGTTGGTATGCGGGTATTCTCTGCAAGCTTGTGGCCGATAGTCGTATACAGCGCAATAATTATCACTACCTAAAAACACACAAGGTACTTGTTGTAAAACATAATCATTGTCTTCATCAACACGCAAATATTTTTCTATAAACTGTTGGGGAGTTATTTTTAGATGCTTACTTAACACTTTAATATCACGCTGTGTAAAAAGCGGACCTGTAGTTTTGCAGCAATTAGCACAAGACAAACAATCAATTTTTTTAAATGCCGCATCATGCAATTTGTGAACGGTTTGATCAAAATCGCTGGGGCGTTGTATTTTAATACGCTCAAAAAACTTCTGATTATCGGCACGCTTTGCCTGTGCTTGCTTTTTTAGTTCTGCTAAATCTATATTCATAAGCATTTATTTCGCCAACCTATTATCAATAACAAACGGGTACGACTTTATAATTTCAACTTTATAAGAATCTTTATGATTAGGGTTGATGAGTAAATTAAACTCTTGCTTAACAATAGCACTTGGAACACGTAACGCTAAAGTTGTATTTCGCCTAACAAATGCATCACCAAACGATTGCGTTAAACTGTTATGAGGGTTCTCCATCCACTTATGTGGCAATTTATTTTCTGACACAATTTGAATAACGCTATCGGGAATCTCTAATTCAACCACATAAAAATCTTGAGGTAAATATGTAAGTTGGATGTGTGCTGCAATTTCTAACAAAGCCAACGATCTATGTTGAC
>CALPIR020000240.1 GCA_943323675.2 Chitinophaga pinensis
TTGATTTCCTTGCTCATTTCCATTTTAGTTCTGCATAACTTCATTTCAATACGACCCAAGTTTTCGCAGCACTCGAACTGGCTATACATTCAACTTGTCAACCAACCTGCTCTTTCTCCTCCAACCACACAACAAAGGTAAATCAATAACAAGGTACTATGCAATACAAAGTACCTTTCATAAAACTATAACACTGATTATCAATAACATTATTTTTACAAAACTTACCCGTTATTAAAATTAAGCCCTCATTTTTGTAACATGTACCTAAGTAACCTGCAAAAAGTTTTACAACAAAACGGTTGGTTTTATTGGCCCTATTTCGTGCTGGTAAGTGTAGCGGCTGTAATTCAGGCCACTTACCACCAATTTGATATCAGTTTATGGGTAAACAGCCACCACCATTCTGCTCTTGATTTTATATTTAAGCACCTCACCCACCTTGGCGATGGCTTGTTTGCTGCTGTGGTGTGTGGCATTATTTTAGCGTTTTACCGTACCTATTTTTGGAGTAGCATATTTTGCGTGTATGTTCCAGCTATAATTACCCAAATTTTAAAACGGCTTGTATTTGCAAATCACTTACGCCCCGCTGCCAAAATGAGTGCATACACCCAATTGCATTATGTAGAGGGCATAACTATTCATACACAAAACAGCTTTCCCTCTGGGCATAGCACGGGTGCATTTGCATTGTTTTTATTTTTGGCATTATTAATTCCAAACAAAAAGTTGGGCATTGTATTTCTTGCACTTGCATTACTTGCAGCGTTTACGCGCGTTTATTTACTACAGCACTTTTTCGAAGATGTTTTCTTAGGTTCTGTTATTGCAGTAACTTGCACCACATTATTGTTTACTTTATTTGAAACCAAACGTGCAACAAAAAAATAACCTAATAAAAGTAGCCCTTTGGGGGTTATTGTTGTTTATGCCTTTTTTAGGCGCAGTACATTTGTTTGATTGGGACGAGGTTAACTTTGCCGAATCGGCCAGAGAAATGATGCTTACCCACGAGTACTTTAGGGTGCAAATAAACTTCTTACCTTTTTGGGAAAAACCACCTTTGTTTTTTTGGTTGCAAACAGCCAGTTATTATTTGTTTGGGGTAAATGAATTTGCTGCTCGTTTTCCAAATGCAGTTTGTGGCATATTGGTGCTGGTAACTTTATTTAACATAGGTAAAACACACTTTAATAGCCGCATTGCCACGCTTTGGGTATTGTTTACCACGGCCTCTTTAACTCCACATTTATATTACAAAAGTGGCATCATCGATCCATGGTTTAACTACTTTATTTTTCTTTCTATATACCAACTTTATCTGGCATTTATTACCCCAGAAAAACGCAACAAACATTTTGTATTGATGGGTATTTTTAACGGATTGGCCATTTTAACCAAAGGTCCTGTTGCTTTACTGGTGTTGGGTTTATGCGGATTTGTATTGTGGGCATTTCAACAGTTTAAGCCTTACTTTAACATCAAACAATTGGTTATTGCTGTATTAATTATTGCAGGCATCACCTCGGTTTGGTTTATGGCCGAGTTGCTTAAAAATGGACCAAAAGTGTTAACCGATTTTATTGCCTACCAAATTGATTTATTTTTAAATCCAGTTGCAGGCCACGGCCAACCTTGGTTTTATCATCCTGTGGTTATCTTTTTCGGTTGCTTTCCAGCATCAATTTTTGCCTTAAAAGCGTTTATGCTAAAGCGCAAAAATGACTCAATACAACAACAACAATTTAAGTTGGTGATGAACATAATGTTTTGGGTGGTACTGATTTTGTTTTCAATGGTTACTACCAAAATTGTGCACTACTCGAGCTTGTGTTATATACCGCTTACTTTTTTAGCTGCTTTTTATGCTGATGATGTGTTAACACGTGGTGTAAGTATATCCAAATTTAAAAGCATTTTGGTATTGATTATTGGTTTAATGTTATCAACTGCTTTTATGGTATTGCCTTTAATTGATAATATAAAATCGCTAATCATACCCTATATAAAAGATGATTTTGCAGTGGCCAGTTTAAAAGTATCAGGAGGTTGGAATGGCTTTGAATCAAGCATTGGTGCATTGTTTGGCATTATGGTACTTATCTTTTTTATTCAACAACACCGTAAAAACACCATTGCTGCCTTATATAGTTTGTTAATTGCATTTAGTATTTTACTACCTACCTACATTTGGCAGGTTGCACCTAAAATAGAACAATACACGCAAGGCCCAGCCATCGCATTTTACAAAACATTACAAGGTCAAAATTGCTATGTAGAAACCTTCGGTTTTAAAAGCTACGCACAATATTTTTATCCGCAGCAAGTACAACACACCAATCCCAACACAGGTAATAAAGAGTGGCTGTTTAAGGGTGATGTAGATAAGCCAGTATACATCGTGGCCAAAACCATACATGAAGAAGAATGTAAACAGTTTCCTTTCGAAGAAATTGGTCGCAAAGGCGGATTTATATTTTACAAACGCATTCAGCCATCAACCCAAATTACCCAATAAATATGGCTTGGTTTCTATTAATTATTGCAGGATTATTTGAGGTTGGTTTTACTTCATGTTTAAGTAAAGCAAAAGAAACAAGCGGAAGCACCAGTATGTGGTGGATGATTGGATTTTTTGTGAGTTTAATAATGAGTATGTATTTACTTTATAAAGCTACTCAAACATTGCCTATGGGAACTGCATATGCCGTTTGGACAGGTATTGGTGCTGTGGGAACGGTATTAATTGGGATTTTTGTATTTAACGAACCAGCAGCATTTTGGCGTGTGTTTTTTATCTTTACCTTGATAGCCTCTATCGTTGGGTTAAAGTTTGTAACTGAGTTATAGTTAATACTCAATCACTACTTCCCTACTGCCTTCGCCTATTGGCTTAATGTGCACTTTTAACACCTCTTCATTTTGCAATAAAGGCTCAATGTGCTCGGGCCATTCAATTAAACACAGGTTACTGCTGTAAAAGTAATCTTCGTAACCTATGTCGTATACTTCCTCTATGTTTTTTATGCGATAAAAATCAAAATGATACAGCGTATTTTGATTACTTGTTTCGTACTCGTTAACCAGGGCAAATGTTGGGCTAGATACATCTTGTATTACACCCAATTGCATACAAATTTGTTTAATTAAAGTTGTTTTACCTGCTCCCATTTGTCCGTAAAAAGCAACAAGCTTATGCGATTCAGTCAAATTTATAATTGCACTCGCAACTACAGGTAAATCAGCCAAACCAACAGAACTAAATGTTTGTTGCATACTTAAAACTTGTAGCTATAGGTATAGTGCACTTTGGTTGTTTTTGCACCCAAGGCTTCAAACAACGAATGCATTTTGGGATTAAAATCACCAATCCATGACAACTCTGATGAACGTAAATATTTGTGCTTAAGCACGGCCTCATGAAACTTCATGATCATACCTGTTTCTAAACCCAAATTTTGGTATGCAGGAATAACACCAAATACGATTCCACGTGCCCTATCTATGCGGCCAAAATTGCGGAACCATAAAAATTTAACCTTTGCCCATAAATTCATTTTTCCTCGCAAGTGTTTAAATATTTGGTTTACATCAATGGTATTAATATAAAACCCAGCAGGTTCATCACCATGGTAGGCAAACCAA
>CALPIR020000241.1 GCA_943323675.2 Chitinophaga pinensis
TACTAGAAAGGAAACTAAGCACAGATTTAACATATAAAGAAATAGCAGTAATTAAACCTAATACAGGTGCTGTTGTTACAACAAACTACACTTACACCGATGCAGATATACTAAATAATGCTAGTGGTTTAATATGTTATAGAATAAAGCTGGTAGAAATAAATAAATCATCGTTATACAGCCACGTTGTTTGTATTGATCCAGCCATTACAACAACTGCAGCCACCATTTTGCTATTGCCAAACCCAGCTAAAGAGGGCGATGTGGTAAAACTAAAAATAGGAGGTTTACAACACGATAGTTATGAAATACATTTTGTTGATCAGCTAGGAAGAGTAATACGTAAACAACTAAGTACATCAAACGATATAGATATTGATACCAAACAATTTGATTCGGGTATTTACAATATTTTGTTGTTGTCTGATGGAGTTTTGTTGGGTACATCAAAGCTATCAATTCATTAATTTTTAATTCTTAATACATGAATTTAGCTTATCAGATTATTATAAAGAGTTTAGTTTTTTTCTGCTTATTATTTTTAACAGCTTTCGATTCCATATCTCAAAGTGCTTATGATCGAGAGGCGGATTTTGATAACTATGGTGACTTTGGTAATGATTATACAAACTACTCTAATTATAGTTATGAGTTTTCTGAAGAAGATAAATATAGAATGCGACAAGAACGGTTTTATAAAAAAAGTTTCAACGAAGAAGATCTTTATAACGGTGGATACAGAGTAAAAAGTAATTCGTCAGAAGGTAATTATTACACTTTTGGTGGCGTAGGCTCAGGCAATATAGCTGCAAGAGCAAAGTCATGGTTAAATGATAAAAATGTAATTCCTTTTACTACAACTCCTCAACAAAGTAGTAGTAACGAAGTTGGCTTAATTGATGGTATTGATAAATTAGGCGAAGATGGAAAAAGTGGTGTAACCAATATTAATAATCAAGATAAAGGTGGGGTGGTTAATCCAAAAGATAATAGACAGACAGAGACAGTACCACCACCGCCAGATGAACCGGACATTCCAATATCAAGTCCGATATTAAGTTTAATAATGATTGTTGTAATGATAGGCATTGCTGTTTTTCATTTATCAAACGGATTAAAGGTATTATGAAAACGATAACTCTTATTTTAACTACTGGTTTGTTTTATGCGGCAACATGTATTGATGTGCAATCTCAATCCTTAATTGATAAGAGTACAATTACATTTCATTCATCTTTAGGAAGAAATTACGTCATTAACAATGAGGTGGGTAATCCGGGTATGACATGGACATTTGGCGCATTATTTAATTTGGCTAATGTAATTGCATTGGGTTCTAATTATTCTGTAGGTAGTTCTAGCGGAGTTGAAGCTGATGGGAGTTATAGGAATTCATCTAGTATTTACGATGTTGATATTGGATATATCAAAACATTTAAAAATGCAAAAAATAACACAATAAATAAGTCAACACTTTCTATTTGTGGTGGTGTTGCACTTTTTCATTCCAACATTAATTCTTGGAGTAAAGCTAAGGGACTTGCAAATTACGATATGTCATTTTTCTCCTATAAGCTGGGAGGTGGATACTCTTATAGATTAAATGATTTGTTAACAGCTAAAGCCAATGTTTCTTATTATCTAACATTAACTAATTTATTAGACGGTATAAACACCGGAAGTAAAGATGATCTTCTCATTTTTTCGTTAGGTCTTGGTTATACAATAAATGTTTCTGATGCGAGAACGGAAAGATTGCTTCTTTACAATGCGATTCAAGAAAATAAATTATTATACAACAAACTGTTGACGGAGATTGCCAAAATTGATGTTCAAAATAAATTACTAATTGAAAAAATTGAATCTCAAAATGGGCTAGTAAATGTCAAACCAGATTCAACTACCAAAAACAAATCAAAAATTAATGCTTCTGATAGTTCTAAAAGTGGATTAAACTATACATTAGAAAGCGCACCAGAAAAAAACAACGATTCAGTTAAATATACGATTAAGTATCCTAAAGATAAGTATAATGTGGTATTCGGAGGCTTTTTAAGCCTGAAAAATGCACTATCTGAAATAACTACGCTTAAGAAATCTGGTGTTAATGCAGAACCATATTGGAAAGGGGATAAAAGTAAACTGGTATTCTTAGTTGTATACTCTAGTAATGATTACCAGGAGGCTCAAGAGAAGGTTAGATATTTTAGAAAAAAGGGACACACTGATGTTTGGTTATATACATCTAATTCAACTAATTAATAAATTTATATGAATATTCAAAATCAAACAGAAGTTGATTCAAGGTATGATTTATTCTTACATGTAGCACATGAGTTAAACACCCCTTTAACTTCTTTAGTAATGGCTACTTTTCTATTAAAGAACGATGCATCTATATTTAAAAGTAAACAAAAGTTTATTAATCAATTAGGAATAATAGAAAGCTCTTGTGATAGACTTCAAAGAACGGTTAATAATGTATTGTTGTATCACCGTATGCAACAACCTAATTTTTTAACTTACGATCACAAATTCGATGATGCACACTTTTATATTAAAGATTGTGCAGAAAAAATTTCGAATCAGGTAGGTAGATCTAGTGATGTAGTTATTGATTTGGATTTAGATTCTGATATTGCGCTATTAATTCCTCGTGAATATTTTATAATTATGATTAATGAGTTAATTTATAATGCATTTAGTTTTTCTGGTGATGGGTCAAAAGTATTAATCAATTATCGTCTATCAAATAACTATGGCGTTTTTTCAGTTACTGATTTTGGCATTGGTATGGATGAAGAAGAAGTATCTGCAATCGGTGCTTATACTCAATTTAACAGAAAGAAAGTTGAGCAACAAGGATTGGGATTAGGTTTAACATTAGTAAAGAAACTAACGGATAAATATTTCGGTGGTTTAAAGATAATATCAAATAAAGGTAAAGGCACAACTGTACAGTTGGGTATTCCTGTATATTGAAAATGTGATATATTGGACTATTTAAATTTTAGGGCTTCCCAATCGAATTCTCCTGTTATAAAATGCCCTTTCATTGAATCGTGATCCTATTTTACATAAAATTCAAGTTGTTTGTCAATGATTTATATTCATTAAAATTTATTTTATGCAAAAGGATTTTATTAGTGTAAATGGCATAAACAAGTGATACATAAATTAAGGCCATTTTAACTTTGGTTTTTTACCTGCTTAATCCATATTTGTCAATAAAAGGAAGGTTAAATGCATTGCTTTTTGCGCGGTAAACAACCTCACAATTAATTAATTTACTACAAATCGCATCAACAGGACCCCATGCATAATTACACGTGCCTATTTGATCTCCAGTTTCATTGTATACCGCTGTACCTCCATCGTAAACTAGTTGGCTAAGGCAATATACTTTTTGGTTGTTGAGAGTACACGCTGAAATTTCTCCGTTAGGGTTTTGCTTATATAGCATGCTTACTACTTCGTGTTGTAATGGTTCATCTTTTTTACAGCCACTAAATACTAGCATGATTAAGCTCGAAAATAGTATAAGGTACTTCATCTTAGTTAATACAATCATTTAGGTTAATCAATTGTCTTTTTTATTACGAATTTAGGAATTAATTCTAAGTTGATAA
>CALPIR020000242.1 GCA_943323675.2 Chitinophaga pinensis
GGAATTATTAGAAATCGTTGAAATGGAAATCCGTGATTTATTAGATAAATACGAATTCCCTGGTCAAGAAATACCAGTTATACGCGGATCAGCATTAGGTGGTTTGAATGGTGATGCAAAATGGGTTGAGAAAATAATGGACTTGATGAATGCAGTAGATACATACATTCCAGTTCCTCCTCGCGCTACAGAATTACCTTTCTTGATGCCAGTAGAAGATGTATTTTCAATCACAGGCCGTGGTACAGTTGCTACAGGTCGTATCGAGCGTGGTATCATCAACTCAAATGAGCAAGTTGAAATCATTGGTTTAGATGCAGAAAATTTAACTTCAGTAGTAACTGGAGTAGAAATGTTCCGCAAAATATTAGATCGTGGTGAAGCTGGTGATAACGTAGGTTTATTATTACGTGGTATTGACAAAGCTGCTATCCGTAGAGGTATGGTAATTTGCAAACCAGGTTCAGTAAAACCACACACTAAGTTCAAAGCTGAGATTTACGTATTATCAAAAGACGAAGGTGGACGTCACACTCCATTCTTTAACAAATACCGTCCTCAGTTTTATTTCCGTACAACAGACGTAACTGGCGAAACCCATTTACCTGAAGGTATGGAAATGGTTATGCCTGGTGATAACGTAACTATTAACGTAACCCTAATCGCTCCAATTGCGATGGAAAAAGGATTACGCTTCGCTATCCGTGAGGGTGGTAGAACAGTAGGTGCTGGTCAGGTAACTGAAATTCTAGAATAATTAAATAAATTAGATTCTGAATGTTGGCTAGGTAACTAGCCAACATTTAGTGTCTAAATACACGGACATAGTTCAATGGTAGAATAGAGGTCTCCAAAACCTTTGATCAGGGTTCGAATCCTTGTGTCCGTGCAAAATATATTTTTGATCAAAACAAATAATATGAGCAAACTAACCGAATACTTTAAGTCATCTTACGATGAGCTTGTAAACAAGGTAACTTGGCCTACATGGAGCGAGTTGCAAGAAAGCACCATCATAGTAATGATTGCATCTATAATTATTGCTTTGATCATATACGTAGTTGATATTGCTGGAAGTGGCGCATTAGGTTTTTTCTATCAACTATTTCAATAATACAAAATATATAAGATGAACGGAATGTCATTGGATCAATTTAAATGGTACGTAGTAAGAGCAGTTACCGGACAAGAAAAGAAGGTAAAGGCACAACTAGAGTCGGAGCTCGAAAGGGCAGGCTTACTTAAGCATGTGCCACAGATCCTGATACCAACTGAAAAAGTTTACCAAATTAAAAACGGTAAAAAAACAGTTAAAGAGAAAAATTATTTGCCAGGTTACATATTGATTCAAGCCGAGTTAATAGGTGAAACTTCTCACATTATTGATTCAGTTAATGGTGTAGTTGGATTTTTAGGTGGTAAAGCCACTCCTACTCCACTTCGTAATTCAGAAGTTAACCGCATTTTAGGTAATGTAGATGAGGCAGCAGAACATGGTGAAACAATTGTAGAACCATACTTGGTTAATGAAACAATAAAAGTAATTGATGGTCCATTTAGTGGATTTAGCGGAGTGGTTGAAGAGGTAATGGAAGACAGAAAGAAACTTAAAGTAATGGTTAAGATTTTCGGAAGAAGTACACCATTAGAGTTAAATTACGTTCAAGTAGAAAAAGAAAATTAATTAAATATATACAAGGTGCGCAAGCACTATAATAGTAAAGCGTTATGGCTAAAGAATTAACAGGGTTTATTAAATTACAGGTAAAAGGCGGAGCAGCTAACCCTGCGCCTCCAATTGGTCCTGCCTTAGGTTCTAAGGGTGTTAACATCATGGATTTTTGCAAACAATTTAATGCAAGAACTCAAGATAAAGCAGGAAAAATATTACCAGTTGTAATTTCAGTTTACAGCGATAAGTCATTTGATTTCATCGTTAAAACCCCTCCAGTTGCTTCTCAATTAATGGAAGCTGCAAAAATTACAGCAGGTTCTGCAGAATCAAACCGTAAAAAAGTAGGTTCAGTAACTTGGGAACAAATTCGTGCTATTGCATCTGATAAAATGCAAGACATGAACTGCTTCAAAGTTGAATCAGCAATGAAAATGGTTGCAGGATCAGCCCGTTCAATGGGTATCACAGTTTCAGGTGAAATGCCTGCTGAATTAAATTAAGAAAGAAAAAAAGAATAATATAATGGCGAGGATTAGCAAAAAAAGAAAAGTAGCGTTAGCTAAAATCGAGCCTAATAAGCAATATGCATTAACCGATGCTTCAAAACTAGTTAAAGAGATTACCTCTACTACCTTTGATTCTTCAGTTGACATTGATATTCGCTTAGGGGTTGATCCGAAAAAAGCTAACCAAATGGTACGTGGTGTAGTAACACTACCACACGGTACAGGTAAAACCGTTAGAGTTTTGGCCTTAGTTACACCTGATAAAGAGGCGGAAGCCAGAGAAGCAGGAGCAGACTACGTAGGTTTAGATGAGTTTATCCAGAAAATTGAGCAAGGTTGGGTTGATATCGATATCATCGTTACACAACCAAACGTAATGGCTAAATTAGGTAAATTAGGTAGAGTATTAGGTCCTCGTAACCTAATGCCAAACCCAAAATCTGGTACAGTAACAACCGAAATAGGTAAAACAGTTAGAGAGGTAAAAGCTGGTAAAATTGACTTTAAAGTTGATAAAGAAGGTAATATCCATACATCTATTGGAAAGGCATCATTTGCACCTGAGAAATTAGCTGAAAATGCAGTTGAGTTGATTCAAACAATCGCTAAACTTAAGCCTTCAGCTGCAAAAGGAACATACTTCCGCGGTATAAGTATCTCTTCAACAATGAGCCCTGGTTTACATGTTGATACCAAATCTATTCCCGGAATATAATAAATCAGTTAGTTATGAATAGAGAACAGAAAGCAGAAATTATAGAGTCACTTACTCAGAAGCTGAACGAGTGTAACTTCATTTACTTAACTGATGTTAGTTCAATGGATGCACAAAAAACAAGTGCATTACGCAGAGCATTCTTCAAGGAAGGTATAGTTATGGAAGTAGCTAAAAATACCTTAATTGAAAAAGCTATCGAAAAATCAGAGAAAAACTTTGGTGAAATCAGCAATGTTTTGAAAGGTAATACAGCGTTATTATTCTCAAACGATAGTAAGTCTCCAGCTAAAATTATCAAAGATTTTAGAAAGAAAGATGCTAAGCCTTCACTAAAAGGTGCTTACATTGATTCTGACATTTTTATTGGTGATGACCAATTAGATGCATTAACAAAACTAAAATCAAGAAACGAACTTATTGGAGAGGTTATCGGATTGTTACAATCTCCTGCTCAAAATGTTATTTCTGCTTTACAATCAAGCGGAGGCAAATTGGCAGGTATTGTTAAAACATTATCTGAACGTCCTGAATAATTTCAATTAAACAAAAACAAAAAATCAATAATTAATAACAATTTAAATTTTAGAAACCATGGCAGATTTAAAAGCGTTTGCTGAACAGTTAGTTAACTTGTCAGTAAAAGAAGTAAACGAGTTAGCAACAATTCTTAAAGACGAATAC
>CALPIR020000243.1 GCA_943323675.2 Chitinophaga pinensis
CCACCAATTATAAAAACTACATGAGCTTGGTGTAATGATAGCTTTTGTAGATAATCGGCAAATGCTGTTGATGCATATTCTTTACCGTTTTCATCAAGTAAAATTACAAAATCGGTTGGTGCCAATTTCTTCAATAACACTTCTCCTTCATTTTTTTTAATTTGGTTGATATCATTTGTTTTTAAGCGCGTGGGCAACTCAAACATTTGGCTATCAAACTTGCAGTAATGTTTTATCCTTTTCGCAAATTCATCAAAACCGGTATCAATAAACTTAAAGTGTGTTTTGCCTAATTGTAGCAATGTAATTTTCATTGGCGACAAATGTAGTGAATTTAATAATTCGATATCATTCCTGATTAGGTTGTGGTGTATTGGGTATGCAACGCTGGTAACATAAAAAAAGAGGCTACCTAATTGGTAACCTCTTTTTATTTACTCGGGATTAACCGGTGGGGTATCTTTTTTCTTACGTGGTTCTTTCTTTTTTACCACAGTAATTTTCAGTTCTTCGGCATTGGTTTCTTTATTGTAATCAATTTCAATTACAGCACCTTCCATGCTTTCTCCTTTTAATAATTCTTCCGCTACTGGGTCTTCAACAAAACGTTGAATGGTGCGAGATAAAGGACGTGCTCCCATCTCTGGGTCGAAACCTTTGTCTGCCAAGAAATCTTTAGCTACATCAGTTATTTTAAATGTAAAGCCTAGTTCTTCAACACGTTTCACCAATTTCTCGAGATTTAAATCAAGTATCTTATGGATTGATTCTCTATCTAGTTGGTTAAATACAATCACATCATCAATACGATTTAAAAACTCAGGAGAGAAGAATCGTTTCAATGCGTTTTCAATAACAATTTTCGTGTTAGCATCTGCCTGAGCTTCTTTGCTTGGTGTACTAAAACCTACACCTGCACCAAACTCTTTCAATTGGCGGCTACCTATGTTTGATGTCATAATGATGATGGTATTTCTAAAATCAACTTTACGACCTAAGCTATCAGTAACAAAACCTTCATCCAATACTTGAAGTAAGATGTTAAATACATCAGGATGTGCTTTTTCAATTTCATCAAGTAAAACTACCGCATATGGTTTTCTTCTGATTTTCTCAGTTAATTGTCCGCCTTCTTCGTATCCAATGTATCCTGGAGGCGCTCCAACCAACCTGCTCACTGCAAATTTCTCCATGTATTCACTCATATCAATACGAATCATGGCATCATCAGTATCAAACAGATAACGAGCAAGCACTTTGGCCATCTCTGTTTTACCAACACCTGTTGGTCCTAAAAACACAAATGAGCCAATTGGTTTATTTGGGTTTTTCAAACCGGCACGTGCACGTTGAATGGCTTTAGCTAATTTTTTAATTGCATTATCTTGACCAATTACTTTGCCTTGCAAATCTTCAGGCATACTTAGTAATTTTTGACCTTCGCTTTGCGCAATTCGTTTTACAGGCACACCTGTCATCATTGCAATAACTTCTGCAATATCGTTTTCAGTTACCTTATAGCGTTGTTGTTTGGTTTCATCCTCCCATTTCACCTTTTCGGTTTCTAGTTGTTCCAATAAGTGCTTTTCTTTGTCGCGCAACTTAGCGGCCTCTTCATATTTTTGGCTTTTAACCACTTTATTTTTCTCTACTTTAATATCTTCAATTGCTTTTTCAAGTTCAAGGATATTTGTAGGGACATGAATGTTACTAATATGCACACGAGCACCCGCTTCATCTAAAACATCAATAGCTTTATCTGGTAAATGGCGATCGTTGATGTAACGGTTGCTTAATTTAACGCACGCTTCAATGGCCTCTGCATCATAAATAACATTGTGATGGTCTTCATATTTACTTTTAATGTTATTTAAAATTTGGACTGTTTCTTCTGGTGTTGTAGGATTAACAAGTACCGATTGAAAGCGTCTTTCTAATGCACCATCTTTTTCAATATATTGACGGTATTCGTCTAAAGTAGTTGCTCCTATGCACTGAATTTCGCCTCGTGCCAATGCCGGTTTAAACATGTTACTTGCATCCAAGCTACCGCTTGCACCACCTGCTCCCACAATGGTATGAATTTCATCGATAAATAAAATTACATCAGGTGATTTTTCAAGTTCATTCATCACCGCTTTCATGCGTTCTTCAAATTGCCCGCGATACTTTGTTCCTGCTACCAAACTAGCCAAATCAAGCATAACAACGCGCTTGTTAAACAATACACGAGAGACTTTGCGTTGCACAATACGTAATGCTAAACCTTCGGCAATGGCGGTTTTACCAACACCAGGTTCACCAATAAGTACAGGGTTATTTTTCTTTCTGCGACTTAAAATTTGAGATACGCGTTCAATTTCTTTTTCACGTCCAACAATTGGATCGAGCTTCCCTTCTTCAGCGCTCTTTGTTAAATCCCTTCCGAAATTATCAAGTACAGGTGTTTTAGATTTGCTGTCTGATTTTCTTGCTGGCTCAGCTGGTTTACGAGGTTCTTCGCGATAAAAATCGTCCTCAGGACTATCAGAGTTCATTTCGTTTTTTACATCTGAGATGTTATTTTCAACGGCAGATTTGAAAATATCGTAACTGATTCCGTATTGCGATAGTATTTGCGAAGCTAAATTGTCTTCATCGCGCAATACAGACAGCAGTAAATGCTCCGTACCAATAATATCTGTTTTAAAAATTTTAGCTTCAAGATAAGTTATCTTCAGTACCTTTTCGGCTTGTTTAGTTAATGGAATATTAACCAGGTTGGTGTTGTTATTGGCAGTGCCTTTGATAGCGTCTTCAATAGTTTTTTTCAACCGGATAATATCCACGTCAAGGGCTTTTAACGTGCGAATGGCTTTTCCATCACCCTCACGAACTAATCCCAATAAAAGGTGTTCTGTGCCTATGTAATCGTGACCTAAACGTATAGCCTCTTCTCGGCTATAGCTGATTACATCTTTTACACGTGGTGAAAATTTAGCTTCCATAATTTGTTTCCTCCAACTCTTAAATTGTTGTTGCTACAATTCAAATATAATTCCATTTATTTTACAACGCAATGTTGTCATAAAAAGGTTTAAACAATAATACTTACGTTGTCTACTGATTTTAAAACTTGCCTTATTGGCTTAAAAAGTGACACTTTTAAATACCTTACCAACTTGTCTTTTTAACTTCTATACTTAAAAATGTAATCAAAAGTTTAGTGTTGGTCAGTTGTTTTCTGCTTTAATTTTTGGTTAAATACTTTTTTAAATTTTTCTAATTTAGGCTTAATAACCATTCTACAATAACCTTCTTCACCATTTTGATTGTAATAATTTTGATGGTAATCTTCAGCTACGTAAAATGTTTGTAAAGGACTTACTTCAGTAACAATTGGCGAATCAAATACTTTCGCATTTGTTAATTCTGAGATTACTTTTTCTGCTTCTGCTTTTTGTTCATCATTATGGTAAAAAATAACGGAGCGGTATTGTGTGCCCCTATCAGCGCCTTGTTGGTTTAGTGTGGTAGGATCATGGCTCAAAAACAAAGCCTGAAGTAAATCGTTATAAGTTATTTTTTGGGGA
>CALPIR020000244.1 GCA_943323675.2 Chitinophaga pinensis
CAAACAATAATTGCTCTGGGAATCGGGTAGGGTCGCCTGCTGCATCAAAAGCTTCTTCAGCTAAAATAGCCGATGAGGTGTGATGTCCATGTCCACCGCTGCCATCAGTTGCAAAACGGGTAATAATAATATCAGGTCTAAAGTTGCGTATCACCCAAACCATGTCACTTAAAACAGAATCCTTGTTCCATTTTTGTAAGGTTTCTTCAGGCGATTTGCTGAAACCAAAATCATAGGCGCGGGTAAAAAATTGTTCGCCACCATCAATTCTGCGGGCTGCTAGTAATTCTTGTGTGCGTATCACACCTAACTCAATACCTTGCTCGGGGCCAATTAAGTTTTGTCCGCCATCCCCTCTGGTTAGGCTTAAATAACCAGTGCGCAAACATTTTTCGTTCGCTAAATGGGCAATTAATCTTGTGTTTTCATCATCAGGATGAGCAGCAATATATAATACCGCACCCACGGTATTTAATTTTTTAAGCTGCAATAAAATTTCGCTAGATGTGTAGGAGCGAGGTGCTTGCGCAAAAGTATTTGCGGTTAATAAAAAGGATAAAATAACTAGGACTGCAGTTCTTCTGTTCATGCTTAATCTTAATCTGGTTTAATTTAAAGGGCCGAGGTGCAAAATAGTTAAGATTACCGCATAAAAAAAGACAGTTATTTTTCCTGAACATCAAGTCTGAAAAATAATCTTAATTAAATAAAAAGTGATGTTTAGTTAGGTTTACTAACCACAGCAATTGATTTTTGAAGAACCAATGAATTGGGAATGGTAATAATCTCGCCACCATTAGTTTTTAGGTGAATAAAAAAATAGGACAACTCCGTTATTTCCCCCTCAAATGGGTAGTCCTTATCTAGTATCTTTATGGTATCTCCTAACTTTAATGGATGATTGAAAAATAATATGATGCTAGATGTAATATTAGAAAGTAAAGACCACTGCGCAAAAAAGGCAATACCTAATGCAGTAAAAATGGTACTTGCAAACACTGCTATTTCGTTTTGCTCTAGTCCCCAAACTCCTGCAAGTATTGTTAATGCCGCTAGTGTGGTGAAAAAATGCACCGCTTTAATTATTATCTTTCTTCTGGTGCGTTGAAGTTGGGCATTTTTTAGTGCAGTATTTATTATTGTTTTGGTAATAAAAAAGGCTGCAATATAAATTACAATGAGTGCAACACTTTCTAAAATTCTTATTTTATCAATGTTCATGTGCAGGATTTATTTTGATTATATACAAGAATACAAATTTGGTTTGGGTTTGTTTAAAAGTATTACATTCGGCAAAACATTAAAATTTGATTTCATACACAATATATAAAAACGAACACTCAGATGAATGGGTGACTTTTGTGCATGGAGCAGGAGGAAGCTCTAATATTTGGTTTAAGCAAATCAGAGATTTTAAAAAGCACTTTAATGTGTTGCTTTTAGACTTAAGGGGTCATGGGAATTCAAAAGATAAGTTACTGCCTGGTTTTAAGAAACAGCATTATGCTTTTAAAACTATAGCAGAAGATATTATGGAGGTTATTGATCACCTTAAAATAGAAACCTCCCATTTCATTGGTATTTCTTTAGGCACTATTGTAATAAGGCAATTGGCCGAAATGCATCCTTATCGCGTAAAAAGCATGATTTTGAGCGGTGCCATTTTAAAAATGAATTTCCGTTCGCAAATACTGATGCGTTTAGGCAATACCTTTAAATATGTTTTACCTTATTTGGTTTTATACAAGTTTTTCGCTTTTGTAATAATGCCCAAAAAGAACCACAAACAATCGAGGATACTTTTTATAAACGAGGCAAAAAAGTTATACCAAAAAGAATTTATTAAGTGGTTTAAATTAACAGCCGAAATTAACCCGGTATTGCGTTGGTTTCGCCAAACGGAATTAGATATTCCTACATTATACGTAATGGGTGAGGAAGATTATATGTTTTTACCATCCGTAAAACAAGTGGTGGCTAATCACACCAAAACTTCTGAATTGTTTATCATACAAAACTGCGGCCATGTGGTTAATGTAGAACAAGCTGTAATTTTTAACCAAAAAGTGATTGGCTATTTAAGAGGGGAAAGTAAATAGAGTTTAACGTCCCTCTAGTTGTTCAACTAAATGATAACTTCTTTTCTTTCCATCAATTTCTACCTCAACACATGGTTGAGTTTGCGTGATTTCTTTGTGTTTAAATTCACCTTTCTTATCATACAAATAGGTAGTAACATTACATAGGGTTCCATTAGCGCTGCAATAAGTTTCTTGGTGTATTTTATTTCCGGGTTGATGGTAGGATACACTGTAAAACCGCTTGTCGTTTAACTGAGTCATAAAATTTGTTTTTTGCTTAAACGCATCATACCTTTCGGTGTACAAATAATCCGGACAATAATCTGTAAACCTCCTGTATTCTCTGATATCACCATCATCAAAACGAGCTATGTACTCGGCATACAAGTCTGTAAAATGGCTGTAGAAATATTCGTTTTTAATGGAAAAGCTATCGGGTGGAAGGTCAGTAATATGGTGGCAAGTAGTATCTGTGGTTATTTGTGGTAAATTTCTAGATAAATAAAAGTACCTATATCCATCTGTTTTGATGTAGTATTTTGTTCGTTCAATAGAAATGATGGTGTCTTTACTTCGTTTAATTTTTAAATCAATCATTTGGGTAATTTGGCCATTGGTAGGCATGGCTTGTTTTTCCTCATTTGGTATGTCTTTATCAAAGTCGTCATAATAAGTATAGATGCTATCTCCTAATAAAATCCCACGCGGATTATAAGTAACATTTACTTTGTAAAGCCCTGCAAATAGTGGAACGCCAAAACTGTGGTGCGAATTGTTTTGGGTGTAATAATTATAATAGTTTTCAAAATCATTGAGGTAAATAGGAATAACAATTTGCTCTTGCGGTTTTAAATACCTGATTTTAACGGTACCCGTATCATACACCAACATGTTCAGTATTTTGTTTTCTGTATACCTTAATATTAGGGAGTTATTTGCTTTGTCGTAAGCATTTAAATAAAATAATTTTTGACCAATGTTTTGTGTATGCGGAAGCAATACAGGGTAGGTGGTTTCTTTACTTGTATTGGTTATGGTGATGTTGAAGGTTATTTTTTCTCCTTCTTAATAAATATCCTTATCCGTACTTAAAACAAAGCTTACGGGGTGGTACTTTAAATTGGCCCAAGCATAGTTATTAATCATCAAAGCCATGATGACCAATAGATATATTTTAATTGTTTTCATTATTGAATAGCTGAATGATGTATTATACAACCACCCCATTCAACTAGGGTAAATCCTTTTCTGGTATAAATCTAATTTAAATTGCAAAATAATTATTACTCTGTTTACTTCTTTATATATTTTACTTGCCTCTAATGATTTGATGAATAAGCAAAAAGTGAAAATCGAGGAAATATCGGGATAGAGAATTCGTCAAATTATCTAATCTCAAAACAAAATACTTCCCCCCCCCAAAAAAAAAGTATTCAATACCGTAAGTTTACTTTACCAAATGTAATGGCGCTAAAC
>CALPIR020000245.1 GCA_943323675.2 Chitinophaga pinensis
AATGTAAAAGGTAAAGAAGTTACAGTAACTGCCGAAAATGAAAAAGGTGAAATGGTAGAGTTTAAAGGCGATTACTGTTTACTTAGTGTTGGCCGCAGGGCATATACGAGTGGTTTAGATCTAGAAAATACTGGTTTAAAAGTAGATGATCGCGGACGTATTGAAACAGATGCACATCTAGAAACTGCCGTTAAAGGAATTTATGCCATTGGAGATGTGGTAAAAGGTGCAATGCTGGCTCACAAGGCAGAAGAGGAAGGCGTATTTGTTGCCGAAATAATTGCTGGCCAAAAACCACATATTAACTATAACTTAATTCCAGGTGTTGTTTATACTTGGCCCGAGGTTGCTGGTGTTGGACAAACAGAAGAGGAATTGAAAAAAGAAGGACGTAAAATTAAGTCAGGGTCATTCCCAATACGCGCTTTGGGCCGTGCCCGCGCAAGTATGGATATTGATGGTTTGGTAAAAGTAATTGCTGATGCCGATACCGATGAGATTCTTGGAGTACATATGATTGGTCCACGTGCAGCAGATATGATTGCAGAAGCTGTTGTTGCAATGGAGTTCCGTGCAAGTGCCGAAGATGTGAGCAGAATGAGCCACGCACATCCAACTTATACCGAGGCGATGAAAGAAGCGTGTTTGGCTGCTACAGCTAACCGTGCTTTACACACTTAATATTTTATATGGTTAAATAAAAAGCCGCGCAACTTTGGTTGCGCGGCTTTTTATGTTTTAGTTAAACTCAGGTATTGATGTAGTTTCACTACTCGCAGGCAAAACGGGTAGGGTTTTAGCACTTTCAGGTAATTCTCCTGTCATCGATATTAAGAATGCTTCGATGTTTGTTAATTCCTCATCAGTAAACTTTTTGTCTAGTTGTAATTCACCCATAATGGCTATGGCCTTCTTTAGGCTCCATACGCTACCATCATGAAAATATGGATAAGTGTGCGCTACGTTGCGCAGACTTGGAACTTTAAAAAAGTACTTATCTGCGTCATTTTTAGTAATGGCACTTCTGCCTTCATCATGCCTTTTACTTCCTGTTAAGGTCCAGTAGTCTTTTTTAACACCAAACTTTTGGTACATGTTACCACCAACCACAGGACCCATGTGACAAGTAATACAACCTGCATTGATAAAAGTTTCCATTCCTTTTTTCTCTACATTGGTTAAAGCATTGGCATCACCTTTCATGTATTCATCAAAACGTGAAGGAGTTAATAATGTGCGCTCAAAACTACCAATAGCATTTGCAATGTTGTTGTATGTAATAGGATTGGTTTCGCCAGGGAATGCAACTTTAAACCAATTTTGGTATTCAGGTATTGAGGCAATACGTTTTACCGCGAATTCTTCATGCGGAGTGGCCATTTCACCAGGATTTAAAATTGGTCCTTTGGCTTGTTCTTCCACATCGGCTGCTCTACCATCCCAAAACTGCATATTGTGCAATGCTGCATTTAAGCTAGTAGGTGAGTTTCTATCACCAAATCTCCATTTGTGTCCCGGAGAAGTAGGTAAGTTATCAACCCCGTAACTAGCCAAGTTATGACAACTATTGCAACTAATTACACCACTTTTACTTAAGCGGGCATCATAGTATAACGCTTTACCTAGTTCGTTTTTTTCTGCATTCCCTATATTTTTAGGATTGACTGCAGAATCAGGCAATACCCCAAAATAGTCATTGGCTTGTTTAATTAATTTTTGATCGGTCTCGGGTAATGAGCTTAAGTCAACCTTTTTATCCGTTGTATCTTGTTTACCAGCATCTTTTTGTCCGCATGATATTAATGCACAACTAATACCTGCAATTGCAATAAATAGGTAAGTTTTTTTCATGGTCATGTGTTATTAATTTTATACAAATATATAGGCAAATAATAAATAAAAACACCCATAACTTTAGGTTATAAAATGTAAAGCAAGTTGTTATTTAAATAGAGGTGGAAGTAGTTTGAATAGATATTTAAAATTAGGGCAAAGAGTTGGATATTAGTGAAAGGTTGCTTTAGTTTCCTATGTGTATGCTTAAGTTTATAGTATATTCTTTTAAAGCGCATGGAAACTAAATGAGAGCCCGTGGGATGAAAGGAATTAGAAGACAAAGTAATTAACCTTGTAAGAAGTAAAGTAATGAATCTTTTTTTAAAGTTACGGCTTATACATCATCGAATAACACAGTAAATACAAGCGAATGTTCAGAAAATCGGCTTATTTTTAATGTTTGGTTATGGGTTTATTGTACATTTGATTGTTCGCACTTGACAAAGTGGTTAAAAATATTACCTTCGCACCTCATAAAATTATACTATTTTAGCCTAAATAGTGCAGTTTTAATATAAAACATTACCTTAAATGAAATTATCTCAGTTTAAATTTAACTTCACCGAAAGCCTCATTGCGAAGTATCCGGCAGATGTTCGTCACGACAGCAAAATGATGGTGCTTGATCGTAAAAAAGGGAAAATCGAGCACAAAGTATTTAGCGACATCCTAAAATATTTTGATGATAGGGATGTAATGATTAACAACAATACCAAGGTTTTTCCGGCTCGCTTATACGGTAGCAAAGAAAAAACTGGAGCTAAAATTGAGGTTTTTTTATTGCGTGAGTTAAATAAAGAAATGAAGTTGTGGGATGTTTTGGTTGATCCAGCCCGTAAAATTCGTGTAGGTAATAAACTATATTTTGGTGACGATACCTTAGTAGCCGAAGTAGTTGATAATACAACCTCTCGTGGACGTACCATTCGCTTTTTGTTTGATGGTACCGATGAAGAACTTTGGAAACTAATTGAGAAATTAGGCGAAATGCCGATTCCTAAATACATGAACCGCGCAGTAGAGAAGTTGGATAAAGAGCGTTTCCAAACTATTTTTGCTAAGCATATTGGTGCAGTGTCTCCTCCAAGTGCAGGTTTACACTTTACTAAAGAGCTAATGATGCGTATGGAAATTAAAGGTGTGAACTTTACTGAAGTTACCGTGCACAATGGATTAGGCGCTTTCCGTGCTGTTGAAGTTGAAGATTTAACCAAACACAAAATGGATAGCGAGTTTTTTGATATCCAATCTGAAACATCTAAAGTGGTAAACAAAGCACTAGAGGATAAAAGAAAAATTTGTGCAGTTGGCTCATCTGTTATGCGTGCAATCGAATCTTCGGTTTCATCAACGGGTAGGTTAAATGTAAATAGTGGCTGGACAGATAAATTTTTGTTTCCGCCTCACGATTTTAAAATCGCGAATTGCATGATAACAAATTTCCATCCGCCTGAGTCTACCTTATTGATGCTAAGTGCCGCTTTTGCTGGCCATGAAGAGTTAATGGAAGCGTATCAGGAAGCCATTAAAAAGAAATACAAATTTATGGCCTATGGTGATGCATTATTAATCATTTAATAAGCATATAACAATAGTAAAACGTCCTGCTTTCCGAATTTGGAAAGCAGGACGTTTTTGTTTTATGATAATCGCTTTTATCTTAGTTCACATTATGGAATCAACCCTACATTACTTCGAACAATTAGATATTATAACCGG
>CALPIR020000246.1 GCA_943323675.2 Chitinophaga pinensis
CAGCGAGTAAAACACTAAACATCAGTATCCCACAAGGAGCAGTTTCGGGGTTGATTAAAATATTGGATATACATGGTAAAACAGTGCTTGAAACCACAGACCATAAATCCATTGATATTAGCATGTTGAATACGGGTATTTACATGATTAATGCACTAATTAACAATGAATCAGTGTCAATAAAATTTGTAAAAGCACCATAAAAATCTAATTATACACATTGAAAATTTATGCGAATATTAAAATTAAAATGAGTAAAAATTAGCCTATTTTTAAGATTAAAAACAACCACTTTTTACTGAAAATATCACTAATATTTTATTTTTTGACATTAAAAGCACACATTTTTTAAAAAAAATATAAAAACAAATCCCCCACTTATTTTAATATTAAGCCGTTTATACTTATTAAAAATCATTTGTATTATTTTATAACATAAATTTATATTCACATTAATTATTTTAATACATTTGTATACAAAAAAACAAAGCCATGAATAGACTGTTAGGGGGTAAACAAAAAGTAATTATACTATGCTTTTTGGCGCAAACAATATGGGTTAATGTTCATGGTCAAATATCAATTGCCACACTAGGTGCAGCCAACACAGAAAATTTTAATGGATTAGCGAGTTCAGGAACTGGTTTATCGCCATTATCAGGTTGGGAGATAGCAGAGCCACCATCAGGGGATGGTTTTTATGATGCGGAAGATGGTTCGACATCAATTTCAGGGATATACAGTTTTGGAACAGGTATAAATACTGACAGAGCGTGGGGTTCACTAACTGCAAGTCTTTCAGAACCCATGATTATTGGGGCAAAGTACACCAACAATACCGCTCAAAATATTTCAAGCATAGCTATACAATATACAGGTGAGCAATGGCGATTAGGCTCTATTGGCCTTAGTGATAAGCTAAATTTCGAATACAGCACAGGCGCAACAAGCATTACCGATAATTCGGCAACATGGATACCCGTAAGCGTTTTGGATTTCGTATCTCCTGTAACAACAGGAACTGTAGGATCCTTAGACGGAAATTTATCAGGTAATAGAACAACTTTATCAGCCAATATTGCAGTAAATGTTTCAGCTAGTACTGGCTTCATTTACATCAGATGGAGAGACCAACAACTTGGAACGAGTGACCATGCATTATCCATTGATGACTTAAGTTTAACAGCATATGCAAATCTAACAACAGGAACTTATGCAGAGTTAATGGTTGATGGAACAATGACTCTTGGTGGTGATATAAATATAAGCGGAAGTACCACTTTTATAAATTCAAGTTCGAAAATTAATATTGGCGCAAATACACTCACCATTTCAGGAGATATTGTTGGAACACCCTCCATTAAAGGGGGTGCAAATGCCAATTTGGTGATTAACGGAAGCGGAACAATCGGAACAATTAATTTTGATCAAACAACACCCGGAACTACCAACTTATTAAAAAATATCACCATAAACAGATCGGGTGTAACGGTAACATTGGGTAATGCACTAAATATTTCGGATGTTGAGGGCAGCGTAAATTTAACTGCAGGATCGTTGGCTACAGCTGGTAATTTAACCCTTTTATCTTCATTTTCTGGTACAGCTAGAATTGGTACAATAACAAGTGGCGTGTCTGATCTTAGCGGTAATGTAACAGCACAAAGACACATGCAAGGTACCGCAGTAGATTATAGAGGTTGGAGAACCATGGGTCCTATTACCAGTAGTTTTTCAGTGAACCAATTAACAGATGATATTTTTGTTACAGGTCCAGGTGGAGCAACCAATGGTTTTGATGCAAGCGGTAACAGCTCATCTGTAATGTACTATGAAGAAGACTTTAATGCTTCAGGAGGAAGGGGTTGGAAATCTATCTCAAATACATCTGCTACTTTTAGTGCAGGACAAGGTATGATTGTATTTTTTAGAGGAGATAGAACACAAACTACCTCTATTACAAATACCCTTATTGTTCCCAACAGTGTGGTGATAGATGTTGTGGGAGCAATTAATAAAGGTGATGTAGTGGTAAATCTAAAATACAATGATGACAGTAATATTGCCACGGAAGATGGATGGAATTTAGTTTCTAACCCATATCCAAGTCAAATAAATTGGGGCGGTGTATCTAAGGGTGTTTCTGTTGACAACAACATTGCCGTATTAAATCCGCTTACCAATGGTTATGTAACATTAGGACTTACCGACTTCATTCCTAGTCACCAAGGATTTTTTGTAAAAACCAATGCCGCATCTCAAACCATTACTTTTCAAGAAAGTGCTAAAGTGAGCAATGGAACTACACCTTACTTTAAAACACAAATTAAACCTTTTGCAATAAAAATGTATGAGGATAGTGTAAAGTATGATATTGCACTTTTAAAGTTTGATCCTGCTGCAGCCAAAAATTATGTATTTAAGGAAGACGCATTAAAAATGACCAATAGCCGAGTTAATTTAGGCTATGTAACGCCTAATAACAAAATCGTTCAAGTAAATGCTATACCTAATTTACCCGCCAATAACACAGATACATTTGTTATAAAGACAACATCAATAAAAAATGGTACGCATTGGTTAAGCTTTGAGGATAAAGCCATTTTACCCGTTACCAAAAATGTAATATTGGTTGATGCGTATAATAATAATATCATTGATGTAAAAGCAACAACAACTTATGCTTTTAACATTGACAATACCTTGGTTGCAACATATGGCAATCGTTTTAAATTAATCATTACCGACCAGTTTAGTGCATTACCCGTTTCGCTTACCTCATTTCTTGGGAAAAACAATGGCACGTCTTGCATATTAAACTGGACATCTGTAGCAGAGAAGAATTTGATAAACTATGAGATTGAAAAAAGTACGGATGGAGAAAAATTTGAAACCATTGGTTTAGTGAAAGCTAATAACGCTGCAACAAACTATACTTTTTCTGATTATGCTATTGGTGCATCAGACCTAAATTATTACCGTCTAAAAATTAATGAACAAAAAGGAATTGTTAATTACTCGCAAATAATAGCTATCCAAAATAACAGTAAATTTGATGCCGTATTGGACGTTTATCCTAACCCGGCTAATCATTTTATCAATATTAACCTACCTGAAAACGACAAATTAAGGGAAGTACTTTTTTATGATATCAATGGTAAGCTAATGATGACAAGTATTACGGCTCAAAATATTGAGGTGTCTGAATTAAATTCAGGGGTGTATACCATCCATGTTATTACAGACAAATCAGCGAACAGAATTAAATTTATTAAGCAGTAGCCGAACATTGGTAATTATTTAATTAATAAACATAATTACCTACATAACCGTAATTGAATTTAGAAAGTATGATGTATTACATATTAACTTTAAACAACTAATAGCTAAATGAAGGCATATAAAACAATTAAGTTTATTGTACTCATTTTGTTATTAGTAATTACTGATAATGCAATTGCCCAGTATTCAGAAGAATCTGGTTACAATGAAGATGACTATTCGAATAATGGAAGTTATGAATACAATAGTTACAATAACAATTATTACCAAAA
>CALPIR020000247.1 GCA_943323675.2 Chitinophaga pinensis
TCTAAACATGAAAATTTAGGGCAACTATTACCTGGTGGAATAGTGCGTTTTAGTGATGTGGTATCTACCTATAACCTTAGTGGACAGCATGCTTTGGAAGTGTATTTTAATGAGGGACCACAAAATGAACTTACCAAAGTAAACAACTACTTATTTAAAAGTTTTATTGTTAAAGGGGATAATATTAATCCGCACATGGATGTAACTTTTGATGGATTCAGAATTATAAATGGAGACTTTGTTTCTCCTGCACCAACCATCAGAATTACCTCTAAAGACGATAGCAAATTTAAGTTGCAAACAGATACCTCTTCGTTTGTAGTATATATACGCAAACCTTCCGATGTAGATTTTGAACGATTAAATATGTCATCTCCAGAGTTAAGATTTATTCCAGCAAGCAATCAAATCAACAAAGCAACATTAGAATATAAGCCAACCTTAAATGAGGAAGGGATATATACGCTTAAAGTGCTTAGTAAAGATGCTAGTGGAAACATTGCTGGTAGCGATTTTTATGAGGTTGATTTTAACATGCAAAAAAAATCAACCATTACAAACTTTTTCCCGTATCCTAATCCTGCAACTACCAATGTTAAGTTTGTATTTACCTTAACCGGAGCTTCACCCCCCGATCAACTTTTAATTCGTATCATGACCATTAGCGGGAAGATTGTAAAAGAGATTACCAAAGATGAATTCGGACCTATTAAAATTGGACAAAACATGAGCGACTATAGTTGGGATGGAACTGATAATTTTGGAGATAGACTTGCTAACGGAGTATATTTATACCAAGTATTAACCCGTATTAATGGTTCAACTGTTGAGCACCGACATACTATTGCAGATAACTATTTTGTAGAAAATGTAGGTAAAATTTACCTCATGAAATAACAGCAGTTATCAAAGCATTAAATTACATATCGCATGGATTAGCCAAAACAGGTGGACATCGCCACGAGGTGTTAGTAGGGAAGTATTTGGCTAAATTACTTCATATTAATTACGTTGAATGCCGCATAGGAAAAGAGTTTAAAGGCCTAAAAGGTTTTTTATTGCTCTGGTATTATGCGTTTAAACATGCAAATGGAACAATCAATTTAACCGTACAAAGAATGGCGTTACCTGTTTTGTTAATGGGTATCTTAAGGCGAAGTAAAACCATTGTTGTATTGCATCATTATGATAGAAAGGAAAAGAATAGTTGGTTTTATCATATTAATATGAAGTTGCTGATTTATTTATTAAAGATTGACACACAAAAGTTAAGGGTAGTTGTTGTGGCTCAATATTGGAAAGATTGGTTGATACAAAAAGGTATAAAACAATCAAACATTGATGTGATACCTAATTTGTTTGATGACAAGATTTATGAAGATGTAAAAACAACAACCCAAAAGAAACAGCAAATATACTTAGGACAATTTGGAGCAAAACAGCATCCATTGGTTTTTGAAATTGCGAAGGAACTAACTACACTAGGTTACTATTGTTTTTTTACCATACCAAAATCTAATGAGGTAATTACTCATCAAAATTATGAGGTTAAACAATTGACATTTGATGAATATTTAAAAGAGTTAGCATCAAGTTTATATACAGTTTGCTTAACATCTTTTAACGAGGGTTGGAACAGAACTGCGCATGAAAGTCTGTTATTAGGTACACCTGTAATTGGTAATAATGCAGGTGGTTTGGGTCAGTTGCTAAGGGAAGCAAATCAACCCATTATATCAACAAAAGAAGAAGTTGTTGCACTAATTCTGCAAAAAAAGAATATTTACATTCCTGATGTGTTTTTAAAGCAATATCATATCAATCAATTTTCGTATTATGCACAGCCTTTAGTGGCGTATTGCAGCAATGGCTTCAGTTAAACGTAATTTTTTATTTAACATTTTATTGGTGGTAAGTAACATCGTTTTTCCGGTGTTGGTTTTCCCTTACATTGCCCGCATGCTTGGTCCGCAAGGACTGGGTAATGCGCATTTTGCGTTGCAGTTTAGCAAGTATTTTGTAACAATAGCCTCGTTAGGAATTCCTATCTATGGTATGCGTGAGGTGGCTAAGGTTAAAAACAAAAAAGACAAGCTAAATAAATTGGTTAGTGAGCTACTGTTGCTTAATATCATTACAGCTATTATAAGTACCATTGTATATGCCATAGTTTTATATGCCAGCGGAACACTTCAACAAAATGCTGACTTATTTACAATTGCCGCGCTTCAAGTGCTGTTGGGTTTTTTAGCTATTGATTGGTTGTTTGCAGGGTTGGAAGACTTTAAAATAATTACCATTCGCTCGCTTGTAATAAGGATAATTACGGTGGTTTTTCTTTTGTTGTTTGTGAAAGATGAGAGCGATGTTTTTCCTTATCTATTAATTTCCATTTTAAGCATCCTTAGTGGGCATTTATGGAATTTATTTTATGCTTTCACAAAAGTCAATTTCAGTTTTTCCAATCTTAATTTATTTCAACACTTTAAGCCTATATTTATAATTTTCCTGATGAATGTGTGCATAGCCATGTATACTATTTTTGATACCGTTTGGGTTGGGTTTTTAAGTACGGCAGCTGCAGTTGGGATGTATATATCTGCTGTTAAGTTAAGTAAAATTGGTATTCCAATTGTATCTGCATTGGGTACAGTATTGTTACCAAGAAGCGCTCGAACCTTTGCAGCAAACATCCAAAACCCTGCTCATTTACAAACTTCCTTCAACTTTATTGTTGATTTGGCCATACCCATTGGAGTTGGTATGTTTTTATTGGCGCCAGAGTTGCTTTTTGTATTTTCTGGTGAAGCATTCTCGGATGCACTAACAGCAATGCGGTTGTTAAGTTTTTTACCTTTACTAATAGGGCTTAGTAATTTATTTGGTATGCAAATTTTGTCTGCATCAGGAAATGATAAGTTGGTTTTAAAAAGTGTATTTGTTGGGATGATTGTAAACATCACTTTAAATACTTTTTTGGTTCCAATATTCGCTCACAATGGAGCTGCATTTGCTATTGTTATAACAGAGGTTATTGTTACATTAATTACTTATTACTTTGCCTATAAAAAGTTTAGTATTAAATTTAATCTATTAAGAATGAGGAATGACTTTATACTTTGCTTAAGTTTTATTCCTGTTGTTTGGATTTGTAAAACGATGTTCGACATTCCCTCATTCATTATTATTGCTAGCTTGTTTTTTTGTGCTTTGGTTTATGCGGTTGCTCAATATGTTGTTTTTAAAAATGAATTTATTTTTCAGGCCATATCAACCATAAAAAATAAAATAAAACAATGACCTACGATTACCTGATAGTTGGTGCGGGACTTTATGGTGCCACCTGTGCACATCAATTGCATAAAGCAGGTAAGAAGTGCCTTGTAATAGACAAACGCTCGCATGTTGGTGGAAACACTTATTGTAAAGATGTAGGTGGTATTCAGGTTCATCAGTATGGTGCACATATTTTTCATACCAATGATAAACGAATATGGGATTTTGTAAACAGCTTTGTTCCTTTTAAACCATTTATAAATTCTCCAA
>CALPIR020000248.1 GCA_943323675.2 Chitinophaga pinensis
TCAATTCAACTTTCCGGTTGCGGACAGTTACATTATCAGCCCGAAAAAGACAAGCACATTGTGCAGCCGCTCAATCCTGCAGCAAAACCAAAGCTACCCAAAGAGCTTGCCTTTGCAACCCACGACAGAAAACAAAAATGCCACGCTTCGCAAAAATTAAATCAGCAACCGCAAATCCCAGCGGACAGCTGGACAGGGATAAAAGAACATCAAACCAAATACACTAATCGGTCGACAGAACCACTGCCTATAACATGGGGCTTAATGAAAGCGCGGGTGACGCGGTAATTCAAAACTTTTTCTTTTCATTTGTCATTCGTTTCTGTTGACAATTATGAAGTCCGAAAACCGCGCCTTCATAAGCCCCCGAACCGTTAGGTGTAACCCTAAAAGAGTACAAACATAGACTGCAAAAAATGATTAATAAATTACTAAATTATTGTTCAACATTTATTCAGCTTACAGAGTCGGACAAAGAAGCTATTGAACTAAATTTTAAACCAATTAAACTCAAACGAAAGGACTTTTTGCTCAAAGAAGGTATGGTTTGTGATTTTGTTGCATTTTTAAATTCAGGAGTTATTAGACATTATCACATAAAAGATGGCAATGAAATAACGTGTGATATTACTTTGCATAACAATTTTATAACCGAATTCAAAAGCCTTACACAAAACATACCAACAAATTATTATTTTCAAATTCTTAAAGACGCTGATTTATTTATAATTAAAAAGAACGATTTATTTAGGCTTTATACTGAGAATAGGAATATAGAATCTTTTGGGAGAATAATGGCGGAGCAAGTGGCACAAAGGACAATAGACATAGCAATGTCACTATCATCTGAAAAGCCCGAAGAAAGGGTTGATAAATTAATTAAGCAAAGACCTGATCTTTTTCAAGAAGTGCCACAACGTTATTTGGCTAATCTTTTAGGTATAAGTCCTGAAAGTTTGAGCCGAATTAGAGCCAGACAAAAATCTTAACAATAGTCAACAAAAAATAGACCCTCCTCGATTGAAATTTGTGCCATAAATAATTTAAAAAATTAGCACAATGAAAAAGTCCCTTTTATTATTAGCAGTTGTTTCTATGACAACAAGTCTTTATGCACAAGACAAAACAAGTTTCTTTCAAAGCCAAATTTTAGGCAAGGGCAAAGCCCCAGCTCCTTTGCAGTTAAGCATTGACGCTTATCCATTTTTATTCCTTTCAAGCGGTGGCGGTGGTAGCCTTGGACTTGAATTTGGCAATTGGCAAGTTGGAGCAATTGGTTTTAGTGTAGCTCCGCCAGACTATATCAAAAACACATTCTTTGAAAATGCCGATAATCTCAAAGTAAGACGAAACAATGCTGTTGAATTTTTTGCAAACTACTATTTACGCAAAGACAGAAAAGGCATTTATGCTGGCGTTTTAGGTGGCCCAGAGTGGTTTATGTTGGAGGATAAAATAAGCGGAGCGAAAGAAACCATTATAAAAAATTACGTTGTACCTAAATTGGGATTGAGGGTTTTTCCATTCAAAAATATTTTTTACGTTGATGCAAGTTTTGGTTGGAGTTTCAATTTAAGTGGCACTGAATCAAAAACATTAGGACAAACCAGTTACAACGCTTCTGCGGGAGGCTTTATTTATTTCCTTCAAGTTGGAGCAAGATTTAATCTAAAAAAATAAAGAATATGAAAAGCATAATTTTATCATTCATACTTATCGCAAGTATAAACTTTAACTCAAACGCACAAACAAAAGGCATGACAATTACACAAGCTCAGGAAAAATTAGAAGACGTGATGGAAATCATCGATACAACTTTTCTTAAATCACATTTAATGGAAGTTGAAAAGGCATATCAGAAGGATAATAGCACAATCAATCAAATACGATTAGGCATTATCTATCATGAATTTGCTCTAAGCTTTGGATTTTTCGATCAATTTTATAAAGGTTATCCTCAAAAGTCTTTGGATATGCTAAATATGGCATTGCCAAAATTGAATGAAGACTTAGCTGTTTATAAACCATTTGTTCTATCATATAAGGCATCTGCACTTGCGTTATTATCAGGTGAAACAAGGAAACTTAGCTATTTAAGTGAGTCATTTAAACTATTTAATGAAGCCGTTACAGACTATGCCTCTGTATCTTATGCTCCAGAATTTATGAGGGGTAGCGTTTCTGAAAATCTGCCTTGGTTTATGTTCAAAAAAAGAAGTTATGCTAAAATAGATTTTGACAATATCATCAAAAAATATGAAGCTGATAATAACTATGCGACAGCCAAAATAATGAGTTTTACTTATTGGGCTTGGGCTATGCAAAATCAATCAAAAAAGCACAGAAAAACTTCAATCTCATACTTGGACAAAGCTATTGCACTGGACCCAAACTATAACGCTGGACGAAAAAAAGCAGAAGAACTTAAAAACAAAATGACTATAACTAAATAGAATAAAATTTGAACTTTAGTACTTCATATCAAGTGCGTGCCAAGAATCCCACACGAACGCCAATCTGCAACCCGTTAGGTGTAACCCTACTAAAAATAAATTAATTAACAGACTGAATGAGACTTTGGATAATGTTGATTTTGTTGACCAGTTGTGCTATTGGAAAACACCAGGTGAAATACAGTGAAATGAGTTCCGAACCAAAACTAACATGGAACGGACAAGAACTTTTAATTGAAACTAGAAACTCAAAGGAGAATTCAGCTTTGTCGATTTATAAAATCAAATCGACCGTTGACAACGAGAACAATTTAATTTTACTTCGTGGACTACAAGCTGTTGGCAAAGAATATCAGACGGAATTTAAAGTGGATTTAAAAGACATTAACTCGGACAAACTTGTTAACTATAAAATCTATTGGGTTGACCCTGACAACAAACGGACAGAATTGAAATTTGAAAAGAAATAATACTGCACACAACTAAATGTTCATGTATGCTGCGGTTGCAGTGTTGCTGTTTGGTTTAGTTTTTAAAATTTCGATTTTGCACTTGCGAACAAGATCTGGCCTCGAAAACCGCAGCTACCATAAACAGAGGCCGTTGTGTATACCCCGTATATAATAATCACTTCTTAGGTTGTTTTAAACCTTGCTTCATAATTGGTTTAGCAATTTAAAAACAATAAAAACCCTTCTATTAAAAAGGTAAAGCATTCATAATTAAATTATAAGATTGAAGGCTATATATAAAAAAGGAACGGCAATTTTATACATTTGCACCACCAACGTGCTAATAAATAAAAGTGATATCTAAACCATGTGCTTCTATTTTACCGCATTAAACAATTCAAAGTTATCAAATGAAACAAAAAACTACAATTAGAATTAGACTCATCAAAAAACTTTAAAAGCACACAACTCCAGACAGACACTTTCTTGCGGAAAAGCTACACCCCATAACAGCAACCTTGCGCAATTGCCGTTATCATCGTTAAATTCAGTATTTCGTTTCGCTTCTGTTTTTTATCTTGGTAGACAGATTTACGTTCCGTAATCGGCAACTGCGCAAGTTTGCAAAACGTTAGCAGAA
>CALPIR020000249.1 GCA_943323675.2 Chitinophaga pinensis
AAAGAGGCTTTGGCAAATGATGATATAAAAGTATTTGCTGGCAATAAATCTATTGCAGATGTAATGGAAATAACATCAGCCGATACCGTGCTAACAGCAATGGTTGGATACAGTGGATTACTTCCTACCATCAAAGCGATTCAAAACAAAAAGAGAATTGCATTGGCAAATAAAGAAACCTTGGTTGTTGCAGGTGAACTAATAACTGAAATGTGTCAAGAAAATCGGGTAAATTTAATCCCTGTTGATTCTGAACATTCAGCTATTTTTCAGTGTTTAGTTGGTGAAGACTTAAATACCATTGATAAAGTTATCTTAACGGCAAGTGGTGGCCCTTTTCGTGGAAAAAAGCGGAGCGATTTAGCAGAGGTAACAAAAGCACAAGCGCTTAAGCACCCCAATTGGAGCATGGGGGCGAAAATCACCATCGATTCAGCCACATTAATGAACAAAGGCCTGGAAGTGATTGAAGCTAAATGGTTGTTTGGATTAAATGGTTCGCAAATAGAAGCTGTTGTTCATCCGCAAAGCATTATTCATAGTATGGTAGAGTTTAATGATGGAAGCATTAAAGCTCAAATGGGATTGCCAGATATGAAACTACCAATTCACTATGCCTTCTTTTATCCAGAGCGTGTAAATACTAATTTTAAACGTCTGAGTTTTAAAGACGTGAATTTGTTAACCTTTGAGGAACCAGATAAAGACACTTTCCGCAATTTAGCTTTAGCATACGAGGCGATGAACAATGGCGGCAATATGGCTTGTATTTTAAATGCGGCTAACGAAATTGCCGTAGATGCATTTTTAAGGGATAAGATTAAGTTTTTGCAAATTGCTGAACTAAATGAAAAATGCATGCAGAAAGTAAAGTTTATACAAAAACCAAGTTTACAAGACTACATAGAAACAGATGCTGAAACCCGAAAAGTGGCGGCATCATTGGTTTAAATGCTCTCCATTAATTTGATTTAAACTTTGCTACAATCTGTGACCCGAATAGCTTATTTTCGCACCTCGATAATTTTTAACAAATATTAATACAATACATCAACATACATGCAAGGATTAATAATGGCAGCCCAACTTATTGCGGGCATCTCAATACTGGTTATCTTACACGAACTTGGTCATTTTTGGGCTGCTCGGGCTTTTGGTATTAAGGTAGAAAAGTTTTATTTATTTTTTGATGCTTGGGGAAAGAAATTATTCAGCATAAAAATTGGTGAAACAGAATATGGAATTGGCTGGTTACCACTTGGCGGATACGTAAAAATAGCAGGAATGATTGACGAAAGTATGGATAGTGAGCAAATGAGCAAACCTGCCGAGCCATGGGAATTTAGAAGTAAACCAGCTTGGCAACGTTTGATCGTTATGATTGGGGGTGTAGTAATGAACATAATAACGGGTATCATTATTTTTGCATTGATATCATACACATATGGAGAGAAATACACATTAAACAGCTCGTTGCAATATGGAGTTGTTGCTTCAGATTTAGCGAAAGAATCAGGTTTTAGAACCGGTGATAAATTGAAATCGGTTAACGGGAAAGAAATTAAATATTTCGAAAATGCATTAAGTAGCGATGAGTTATTAGCTGATGTAACAACTTATACCGTTGAACGTAATGGAGTAGATACACAAATTACACTTTCGAAAGATTTTACAAGAAAGTTTACGTCTTCAAAAAAAGCTGAATTTTTAGCTCCGCGATTTAAATACAACATAGAAGAAACAGTAAGCGGATTTCCAGCAGAAAAAGCAGGCGTAAAAAAAGGGGATGTATTACTTGCCGTTAATTCAAATCCTGTAATATTCTTCGACCAGCTGCAAGAGGCATTAAAAGTTGAATCTGGCAAACAAGCTCAACTTTCTGTATTACGTGGAATTGACACCGTGGTAATGCCAATAGACATTACTTCTGACGGTAAAATTGGAGTTGCACCAAACCCAATTGGAATTGAATACGATTCATTAAAATTTGGCTTATTGGAATCATTCCCAAAAGGAGTAAATAAAGCCGTTGAAACCATTAGTTTACAAATAAAAGGTTGGGGTAAAATATTTAGTGGCGATATCCCTGCAAACAAAGCAGTTCAAGGCCCAATTGGTATCGCTAAGTTTTATGGCGGAGAATGGATTTGGAGTAGATTCTGGTTATTCACCGCTTTAATATCTTTAGGTTTAGCATTTATGAATATCCTTCCTATTCCAGCATTAGACGGAGGACATGTGGTTTTATTGTTAATTGAAATGATTACTGGAAAACCCATAAGTACAAAAGCAATGGAGCGTATACAAACGGTTGGAATGGTAATTTTACTAACCCTAATGGTGCTTATATTCGGTAACGACATCATTGGACTATTCATCAAATAGGCATGAAAAACATCATTATATTGAACTTCATTTTTCTATTTGGTATTCCTGCAATTGCACAAACCGATAGCACCAAATCAAATAAGAAAATATTGGTTGTACCCTACCCTAGTATGATGTATTTTAGCGATGCAGATGCTGACCTAGCGCGTTATAGCAGACTTGACGAGCCGAAATTACGCAATCAAATGCGTGGAAATTTAGAATCAAATGTTTATCACCAAATATTAGCATCATTTGATGCGGTAAGTTTACTATCAGCAACCAGTTTAAATGGCGAAGAAGATTTAAAAAGGGTATATGCAGCCTCGCAATATTACACAAGCAATGCCATCAGTAAAAACAAAGGATTATTTAGTAGTAATTTATTTCGTAAGAAAAATAAAAAACAAACCTTTTATGTAAACGATACCGCCACTATGGTGGGTGAAATTCAAGACCCAAATCTGCAAGCTAGTTTATACAAAAAACATAAACACGATTATATTCTTTATATTACTCAATTTGAAATTAACACTTCAAATAAAAACACCATCGAGTGGATGAAACAAGAATATAAACGCACCTATGTAATGCATTATAATTTGTGGGATAACAGAGGTAAATTAATTCTAGCAGAAACGCTAATATTGGATGCAGGTGGGGAAAACAACATCAAAGATATTAGCGAAAAATACTTAGTCGAAATGGCTCAGAAGCTTAAAGAAATATTGCGTTTTGCAATTAAATAAACAACAATGATAAAGCTAGGTGATAAAGTAAGGTTTGTTAATGAAGATATGCAAGGCGTTGTTACTAGTATTAAAGGAAATACAGCAGGTGTAACAATTGAAGATGACTTTGAAATTCCTGTTTTGATAAATGAAGTGGTTAAGATTAATGATATACTTAACAAACCAAAACAAGAAGACGATAAACCCATTACAGTTAAACCTAAATTTATCAAAATTCACCATGGCATTCACATTGCTTTTGATAGGATAACTGATGATAGCCTTGACCTTAAGATTCATAATAGTGAGGCCGACTGGATAATGGTTGCTATATATGAAAATCAACAACTGAAACATAGAATTAATGTTGAGTTGGAGACGAATAAGTCTATTGGAAAATATAGTATTGAACAGTTTAACAAATGGCCAGATTT
>CALPIR020000250.1 GCA_943323675.2 Chitinophaga pinensis
ACCTCGACCTGTAATTTTTGCTCAATCTTGTGAAGTATCAGAGCGGTTCTTTGATTATTAGGCAATTCATTTATCATTTTAAAGAGCGCATTTATTGCTTCTTTGTCTTCTAATAAAACACCCGGATGATTATGCTCGGGTGGATTGTGTTTCAGGTCGTTGCTGTTGTCATAGAAAAGCGAAGACAAAAAACCAAAACGCTTTTTGCGTTGCCTTGCCTTTAGAAAATCCAAGCACTTATTGATCGTGATACGATAGATCCAAGTTGACATTGACGATTTCCCTTGAAAAGAATTGAGTGACTGATAAACGGTAACAAAAACATCTTGCGTAATGTCTTGTGCATCCTCACTATTTTGGACATAGTTCAAAGATAAGTTGTAAACCATGTCTTTGTTCTTATTATATACTTCCTCAAAATTGACTTGCACTACTTTTTAAGAAATTTACCCGTTCTATTTGTCTTAATTTAAAAAACATCACCGCCTCTTTTTCTACGAGCACAGGTGATGAATAGGCTTGTAATAAAATTCGTTTATTTGCTTGCTGTTACGCGGCCGTGCTTTCGTGTCTATGCCTCGAAGCTAAATTTCAAATCTCCACCCAGACCCTCACGAATAATGCGAATAAGTGTCGAGAGTTTTATGTCACTGGCATCATTTTCAATTCTTGAAATATAATTTTTTGTTGTCCCAACTTTTAATGCAAGCTCCTCTTGCGTCAAATGCTGATTTTTTCGAGCCTCTTGGATGATGACGCCTATTTTAAATGCTTCAAATTCCTCATCAAACTTGTTGCGCGTCGCTGTGCCATTCTTTCCATACTTTTTGTCGAGATGACTGTCCCAGGATACTAATTTGTTATTTTTCTTGGTCTTCATAATATTGTTTTTTTAATCGTTCGGCTCTTTCAATTTCTTGCCTTGGAGTCTTTTCGGATTTTTTCTGAAATCCATTCAAAAGGATTACCAGTTGTCCTTTGTCGAAAAAGCAGAAGATGCGATAAATGTCTCTGCCCACTTTTACTCGGATTTCATATAGACCGTCGGTACCCTCGAGGTGCTTGAAATACTTTTCAGGTACCATACGTAATGTCCGCACAATTCCAATAATCCAGTCAATTTTATCCTGAACTTGTTTTGTCTGCGCATTTTAGAAGTCCCAAAATGCGTCCCCATATACGTATGTCGCCCGAATCAAATTTCTCACTTGCCAAAGTTACCTGTTCGGGTAACAAAACGCAAGAGATTTAACAAAATAATTTGTGTTGGAGGTTCGTCAGCATGCCGCATAACGGTTTGAGGCTTTGCGTTCCGTTTTGGAAAGCGTCAACCACATTAACAAAACCATCTTTTTCGGTTAAACTGTAAAGGTCTTCTTTTGTAATTGTTTCATTGATGTAGTTTCTACAACCTTCTATAAACCTACTCGAATCGGCATTGCCTTGTTTGTCACTTTTTTTAAATGGTCCACAATTGAGTTTGCGAATGGTATTGCTAATGCATCAAGCGATATTTTTGTTTTTTCTTGTTCGATTAATCCGAGCAATGATTTAGCAAATGCAAATTTGTATGTCGCTGAGTTTTTTCCAAATAGAATAATAGCTCTCCATTGAGATTCTAATGAGGGGTCGTTTATTTGAAATTTTGTTGTCATTTAAAATGTGCTATAACGTTTTGCAGCTAAAAGAAGTTGGCGATTTCGGAAACGAAAACTGTCTACCACCACTGAACTTGATACGAAGCAAAAAGCTTAATTTAATCACTAAACCGCCAATTTCTTGTAGGTGCTGTTACCAGCAGAGTTTTTCCTTCCATTCGAATTAGTAATTGTAGTTATTAAATATTGTCAGTTGCTGAAATAGGTTGTCAAGTTTGTCACTGTGAACATAGTTGTTTTGCTTGTCCTTAATTTCTTCTTCAATTGTTTCTAAGCGGTCTTCACTGTCCGGGTGTGTGCTTAGATAAGCTGGAACACTTTCCCCTGCTGATATTTTTACCATTCGTTTGATTAACTCGGTCATTCCATTAAAGTCGATATGATTTTGAAATAAAAAATCAAGTCCGCCTTTATCTGCCTCGGTTTCAAAGTCCCTTGAGTTTTTTAATGTCAAAAGTTTGTTTGCATTACTTACGAACTTGTCGGAATTGTCCCCACCAGATAAGATGGCGGTAAGCAGTTCTCTTGATAGTGAATGTGCGAGAGTTTTCATGCCGTGTCTGTTCTTTATATGAATGTATTCGTGTCCAAGCAGTGCAGCTAATTCAGGATAGGATTTTACCTCTCTGAGAACTTGATCAAAAACAAAAATTGAATTGTCGGGTAATGCAAAGGCGTTAAATTCATTTGCTCTTACTACATAAACCTTTGTGTTTGTGTCGTAACCCAATTCTGCATAAAATTCCGTGAGCAGTTCTGTTTTTTCTTCGTCTATTGATGCTGAACGTAAAATTTCTCTTCTAAGTTCTCTACCAACTGCTTTGTCAACAGAAGTAGGAGTTCTTTCTACAACAAAATTGGTTACAGCAGGAACTCCGTCAATATAAAAGTATATTGAACCCCAGACTGCCAAGAAAACGATAAAGAAAAAGGTCAGAAGAAAAAGGAAACAACCCCTAAAAACTTTCTTTACCGTACCTACTTTTTTTTTACAACATAAGTCTTAACTACTTTGTCGTATAGGTTTTGCCTATTGTCGTCCCATAGCAACCAAACAACAGGAATGAAAACCACACTGAAAACAGATTTGAGTGCTTCTCTAATTGCTCCTGTCTTTGCATTGCTTGTAATCTCACCGTTTTCTGCGGAAACAACTTTTAATCCCATTATTTTGTGTCCAAGGTTACCGCCCCACATTGGATAAAAAATTGCTCCCAGAATTGCGGATAAAATACCGCCGCCTACAATTGAACCAAAACTATAAGGGTCGCTGTCGCTTATGTCGTCACCGAAAAGCAAGAGAATAGGAACTGCAATAATTATTGCCTCAATGATTGTTGCAAATAATCTCTCACGTCTACGAGCCAATTCGTAACCAAAATACTTGTCGTTGAAAACGGGAGGAGTTGGTGTCGGTGGCGGAGGCGCTTGCTGCGAAGTTGTTTTAGTTTCCGTGTTTGGAAGAGGTGGAGGTGTCGCCCGCAATACATCTTTAAGAATTGCGATGTGTTCAGCTTTTGTCCAACTGTCAAGACCTTCAGTCCACACGAGGGTGTCGCGCTGAATGTTTTTTGCTTTTAGGTTGTCAATCGTAAACGGTCCTGTCTGTTGTCCGTTTAACGCAATGTAAAATTGTTGGCTCATTGTCGTTTTAACTTAAGTCAAATGTATGATTTTATTGTGTCGTTCTAAAATTGCTGGTAACCTACTTACACCCACTCCTACTCCCTCCTCACCAACCATACACTTGCTTGCTTGGCGAAGCTCAGTAGCTGTTTTATAAAGATAATGATAGTTATAAACTTTCAAAAGGTGATATGATCTTTTGAAGACTCCCGGTGCTGACATGGGTGTAAATCTGGGTGGTG
>CALPIR020000251.1 GCA_943323675.2 Chitinophaga pinensis
GGTTTTGTACAATACTGGTGCTTTCATCCATTACAATAAAACCACCTGATCCTAACATAGTACCAGTTGCAAAACCACCATCAGCAAGGCTTTCATAACTCATTAAGCGTTTTTCGCCATTAGCTGTAGTTATGATTAAATCGGCAGGTAGTATTGGCACAGATGAACCACCTGCTACCACTGCCTTTAATTTTTTATCATTCAAAATACCACCGCAATACTCATCGCTATAGATGAAATCTTCCACGGTAATACCCATTTCAATTTCGTATACACCTGGTTTTTTAATATGTCCTGATGCAGAAATTAATTTCGTTCCTGCACTACGTCCAATACCAATTTTAGCATATTCATCACCAGTCATGTTTATAATTGGAACAACAGCAGCAATGGTTTCTACATTATTAACAACTGTTGGACAACCATACAAACCAGCGATAGCGGGAAACGGAGGTTTAATTCGAGGATTGCCTCGTTTGCCTTCTAAAGACTCGAGTAAAGCAGTTTCTTCACCACAAATATATGCACCAGCACCCGGATGAACGTATAGATCTAAACTGTAATTGGTGCCTAAAATATTTTTACCTAACCAACCGTTTGCATAAGCTTCTGCAATGGCTTTTTCAAGAATACGCACTAAATAAAAATACTCTCCACGTATATAAATATATGAAGTATTTGCCCCTAAAGCGTAACTAGATGTAATCATGCCCTCCACCAATAAATGGGGAAGGTGTTCCATTAAGTAGCGGTCTTTAAAAGTACCCGGTTCACTTTCATCAGCATTACAAACCAAGTAGCTCGGTACACCTTCAGGCTTAGCCAAAAAACTCCATTTCATACCTGTTGGAAAACCTGCACCACCACGTCCACGTAATCCTGATTTTTTCACCTCCTCCACAACTTCTTGAGGATTCATGGTTTTTAGGGCTTTTTCTACAGAAGCATAACCGCCTTTAGTGCGGTATACATCATAAGTATTAATGCCTGGTACATCTATATGTTCAAGTAATATTTTGCGTCCCATGTTGCTTAATTTTTTCTAAAAGTTGTACCATCCAAGTAGCTACTGTGTTTGCTTTCAGTTTTGTACTTGTTAATTAACTCATCAACTTTTTCAAGGGTAAGGTTTTCGTGGAAATGCTCTCCAATTTGTAACATTGGTGCAGTACCACAACTTCCTAAACACTCCACTGTTTTTAGTGTGAATTGGCCATCAGGAGTAGTTTCACCGTCTTTAATGCCAAGTCGTTTTTCAATATGAGCAACAACATCGTTTGCTCCACGTAACCAGCAACTACTTGTTCTACAAACTTCGATTAAACATTTACCAACGGGATTGAGGTTAAACATAGAGTAGAAACTTGCCACTTCATATACCTCAATTGGTTTGATGTTTAGTATTTCGGCTATCTTATCCATTACAGGTACACTTAACCAGCCATCGTATTCGGCTTGAGCAATGTGCAATGCCGGAATAAGTACTGATTTTTGTTTTCCTTCCGGATAGCGCTTAATCAGATTTTGGATTAAAGCCTCTGACTCTGCGCTGAAACGTACTTCTTTTAATTCACTCATTGTATTTGGTTCTATATCTGCGGGCTAAATGCTTACCCTCAAATCTTACATCTCAATTTATCTTATTTTTTTAAGCGTCTAATTCTCCCGCAATAACATTTAAACTACTCATCGTTAAAATGGCATCGCTTAACATGCTTCCTTTAATCATTTCAGGATATGCTTGGTAATATATAAATGAAGGTCTACGGAAATGAAGGCGGAAAGGTGCTCTGCCACCATCACTTATAAGATAAAAGCCTAATTCACCATTACCTCCTTCTACGCTATGATAGATTTCACCTTTAGGGACATCTGTTTCACCCATAACTACTTTAAAGTGGTAGATTAAGGCTTCCATTTTTGTATAAACATCTTCCTTCGGAGGCAAGTAAAACTCAGGAACATCAGCATACCACTTACCCTGAGGCATATTATCCAAAGCTTGACGAATAATTTTTAAACTTTCCCAAATTTCGTTTTGGCGAACAATGAATCGATCATAGGTATCACCTTTTTCTCCAATAGGAATAGCAAATTCAAAATCTTGGTATGAACTGTAAGGTGTCATTACCCTTACATCATAATCAACACCGGCAGCACGAAGATTTGGCCCGGTAAATCCGAAACTCAAAGCCCTTTCAGCGGATATTGCACCAGTGTTAGCTACACGATCAACAAAAATGCGGTTACGCTCCAATAGGTTTGAAAACTCAGTAAAACCTTTTGGAAAGTCGTGTAGGAATTCCTTTATTTTTTTATAAACCTCATCGCTAAAATCGCGCTCTAAGCCACCAATACGACCAATGTTAGTAGTTAATCGTGCACCACAAATTTGTTCAAATATGTCATAAATCTTTTCTCTCCATTGGAATAGATATGTAAATCCGGTGAGTGCTCCAGAGTCAACGCCAACTACGGCATTACAAACCAAATGGTCTGAAATACGCGCCAATTCCATGATAATTACGCGCATGTATTGCGCACGTTTGGGTATTTCTACTCCAATTAATTTTTCAACCGTCATGTGCCACCCCATATTGTTTATAGGAGATGAGCAATAATTTAAACGGTCGGTTAAAGTTGTGATTTGGTTATATGGCCTGTGTTCAGCAATTTTCTCGAATGCACGATGAATATAGCCTATTGTTTGCACTGCATCTACAATAATCTCTCCATCCATGGTTAGCACATTTTGAAAAATACCGTGTGTTGCAGGGTGCGTAGGGCCCAAGTTTAACGTGGTATATTCTTGCTCTTCAATTTGCTCAACGCTTTTATCGTCAAATTCGTTCATGTGTGTATCCGTTAAAATTAACGTCCAAAATATTTATCTTCTTTATCCGTGCGGGTTCCGTCTTCAAGCGGATACTCTTTACGTAAGGGGAAATAATCCATCTCATCCACATTTAAAATACGTGTAAGATTTGGATGGCCTTCGAAAATAATACCATAAAAGTCGTAGGTTTCGCGCTCTTGCCAATTGGCACTTTCAAATAAATCAGAAACCGTTGCTATAATTGGGTTTGAGGCTGGTATGAATGATTTTATCCTAATGCGAATATTATTGGTTAGGCTGTGTAGATGATAAATCACACAAAACTCTTGACCGTCAATTTCAGGAAACTGAGCACCACATACATCTGTTAAAAATTGTATCTTAATTTCAGCATCGTTTTTTAACCAATTAATCACACCATGTGCAATTGATGGATTAACCACTAAGGTAAGCATATCATATGGTTCTGAGGCCGATAGTATGGCTTCTCCAAATTGATTTCTTATTTTTTCAGCTATATATACGTTAGTAAGTTCGGACATTTTATTGTTATTGAATACCGTATTGTTGCATTAATGCTTTATACTCTTGAGTGTCTCTTCTGCGTAAGGGCTCATTTCTAACGAGTTCTTGAATTTGCATGATGCCATCTATAATTTGCTCTGGGCGAGGAGGGCATCCTGGCACA
>CALPIR020000252.1 GCA_943323675.2 Chitinophaga pinensis
GATATATTAGATTGCTAGACTTTTAACTCAATACAATAAACTTAATGCAGGAAGCCAGAATAGTAATTCTGCAATTTTACGATATAGAAAGTACCGTTGTAGCTTATTTCTGTTGATGTAAATTAGATAATTGCCCGCAAGTATTAAGAAATAAAATGCGGGTAGGACAGGGGTGTAAAAATTTAGCCCAATAATGATAAATAGCAATATAATTAACGCAGATAAGGTGATGCCTTGAAAAACAACCATGCCTTTTTGAAGTCCCATTGTTCTGATAAAACTACTGTTGTTCATCAGCACATCAATTGGGTATTCAATAATAGAGCACAGCAATAAACTTTGGTAAGTGATTAATAAGAAAAGGATGTAGAGGTAAAATAATGCATCAAACCAAATTGTTAAAAAACCGTTAAATAAAGGATAAATAAAAATAGAAGTGGCATATATAAATGCAACACCAAACTCTTTATTATTAATAATACTTTTTGATTGCGGGTTTTGTTTGGTTAAAATTAAGTGAAATATTATTACACCTATCATGATAAAACCAATGGTTATTAGTTGCTCATCAAAAAACAGGAGGCCAGTAGCAATGATGAGGAGTAAAATGAAAACATTTAGCGCAATTATTTTATGTAGGTGTCTTTTAATAAATTGATGTCTTGGAGTTGGATAATCCTTATTAGTTCGTGTTACATCCACTACATGATCAACCAGATAAATGAGCCAAGTGCCTAATGGCAAAGCAATATACCACGCTTTTGGAGCGTTGATGTTAAAGCAGTAAGTTATGGCTAGCATATTACAAATAACCCCACCCACAATATCTAGGCTAAGGTTGCAAAATATTTGATAATATTGCGAAAGCTTATTTAGTATTAATTTCATGCGCAACTACATCACCAAAGTTACTATTTGTTTATGGTTAAGTATATTCATTATTCCATTAAAAATTATTGCACAAGAGAAACCCTATCGCGAACCTGATGGTTTAAACAACTGGTATGTAGAGTTGGGTGGTGCCGCTTTCTTATATTCATTAAACTATGAAAAAATACTATATAAAAGTACCTCACTTGGCTGGGTGGGTAGGGTTGGGGTAGCATATAGTTTTACTGATGGCCGTTTGCTTAATAAAATTGATATGGATAAGGGAGCAGTGTTATCACCATTTACTACATCAGTGCTCCTTGGAAGTAGAGAACGAAAAGAAAAGATTGAACTTGGAATTGGATTTACATTGATCAATAAAAGTGCCAACGAGAGGGAAATTGTTCCAACAGCCGCTATTGGATTTAGGGTAATTGAAACCAATAAAGTTTGTTTTAGAATGAGCTATACACCCTTTATTCGTGATGGCAAGTTTGCCAGTTGGTTTGGTGTAAGTATTGGAAGAAACTTTTCGGTGAAATAATCAAATATAAAAAGTGATGCACAATAGTTAATTGCACACCACTTTTTATTTATTAAGATTTGCTAATTACCATCGGCCATCGCCATCTAATATATTTCCTAATCCACCAAGCACACTGCCTTCTTCTTTCCTGTTAAATGACGCGTATGACATTAATCTACCTGCAAGGCGACTTATTGGTAATGTTTGAATCCAAACTTTTCCGGGGCCAGATAAAGCAGCATAAAATACACCCTCCCCACCGAATAATGTATTTTTAATTCCACCCACAAATTGTATGTCATAATTTACATCGTGCGTAAAAGCCACTATACATCCTGTATCTACTTTAAGTAATTCGCCTGGTAATAGGTTACGTTCAATTACATGGCCTCCGCTATGTACAAACGCCAATCCATCACCCTCTAGTTTTTGCATAATAAAACCTTCTCCACCAAACAATCCTGTACCTAATTTACGTTGAAACTCAATTCCTACGCTAACTCCTTTTGCTGCGCATAAAAACGAATCTTTTTGGCAAATAATTTTACCCCCTAATTGGTGTAAATCCAAAGGAATAATTCTTCCTGGATAGGGCGATGCAAAACTTACTTGTTTTTTACCTTGACCAATATTGGTGTAAGCTGTCATAAATAAATTTTCGCCAGTTAATAAACGTTTACCTGCCGAAAATAATTTACCTAAAATGCCGCTTTGTTGTTGGGCACCATCACCAAAAATTGTTTGCATTTCAATTCCGTTATCCATCATCATAAAGCTGCCTGGCTCTGCAACTACGGTTTCTTGAGGGTCAAGTTCAATTTCAACACATTGCATTTCGTTACCTAAAATGCGATAATCTATTTCGTGATTGCTAATCATGTTTTATATAATTTATTTTGTAAATATAATTAGGCTTCAATAATGGCTTATTTTTTTTACGTAAACGGATATTTTGGAATATCGTTGGTAATTTCGTAGCCTGTAAAATTGTTGCTGTATTGACAATATCTTAAATCCAAGCCATTAGTAATTACTAACCTGCTTACTCCCAATGATTTGTTATAAACTGCAGCTTGTAAAAAAGTACTTTCAGATAGTTGGATATCAGGCGCTTTACACTCTGCTAGTAAAATGGCTTCACCTGTATTATCATAAACCAACACATCAAACCTTTTTTGTAGGCCATTAACCGTCAACCCTTTTTCCACAGCCATTAATGAAGGTGTACAGCCGCAATGATCTACTAAATAATGCACCAAATGTTGCCTTACCCATTCTTCTGGTGTTAATAGCACATACTTTTTCCGTATGATGTCGAAAATATAATTTCTGTTTTCAACCTTTTTAACCTTAAAATTGTATGTAGGAAAGTTTAGCTGCATTAATAATTCAAAACTAAGTAAATGGCTGCCGAAAATAGCTCAGATTTTAATAAAATACTATTAGGACTTAAAGCAAGAAAATTTGCACCTGTGTATTTTTTGTTTGGTGCAGAGCACTATTACATTGATGAGTTGAGCCACTATGCTGAGCAAAACATTTTAAACGAAGGAGAGAAAGGTTTTAATCAAGTGGTGTTATACGGCAAAGATAGTGACGTTGCAACCATCATTAATCATGCAAAACGTTTTCCAATGATGGCCGATTACCAGGTTATTATTGTTAAAGAAGCGCAGAACTTAAAAAGTTTAGAAGATTTTGAATCTTATTTTGAAAAGCCTGTGCCAAGCACCATTTTGATTATTTGCTATAAAAAAGATAAGTTAGATAAACGTACACGTGTATACAAAACACTAAGTAAACATGTAGTTTTCGAATCTAAAAAATTATACGATAATGAATTACCCGCTTGGATAGAGCGCTATTTGAAATTAAAAGGGTTTAGCATCAGTTTACGTAGTGCGGGTTTAATTGCTGATAGCTTAGGTAGTGATTTGGGTAAAATAGCCAACGAGTTAGAAAAATTAATGATTAATAAGGATGGGGATACCCAGATTACTGATACTGATGTAGAGTTAAAAATTGGGATAAGTAAAGAGTTTAATATTTTTGAATTGATGGGAGCAGTGGCGCTTAAAAACAGCGGAAGGGCCATGCACATTGCTCATCATATGGGTAAAAA
>CALPIR020000253.1 GCA_943323675.2 Chitinophaga pinensis
CAAAACAACCTAACCATTCGCCTTTTGCTAATTTTGGCAAATACTTATGTTTTTGTTCTTCACTACCAAATTTATAAATAGGATACATTACCAATGAACCCTGAACCGATGCTGTTGAACGAACACCCGAATCGCAACGCTCTAGTTCCTGCATCATGATGCCATAAGTAATATAGTCCATGCCACCACAACCGTATTCAACTGGCAATTGTGGGCCAAAGCAGCCTAAATCACCCAATTGTTTTACCATGTCGTAATTGAATTTTGCTTGTTGAGCCATATCCTCGATAATTGGCGACAATTCCTTTTTTACATAATCGCGCACCATACTGCGCACTAATTTGTGTTCTTCTGTTAACAATTCATCCATCAAATAATAATCCGGATGCGCATATAAATCAGGTTTGTTTGCCTTATGAAATTCGGCATTTGATACAGCTTTCTCTGTGCTCATATATTTATTCATGAATAGGTTACGAATTTAATGTTTAATTGTTCATTTAAAACACTTAAAGTGGCTATTTTGTGTCAGTTTTAAATGGTTAATTGCATAAAATTATTACATGATAGTAGAACTTAACAACTTGCAGTTTTATGCCTACCATGGCCTTTACGATTTTGAACGTGAAAAGGGTGGGGATTTTATTGTAAATATAAAAATTGAAAGTACCGATAATATTAAATATACAGATTTATCGGATGTAGTTAATTATGAAGATATATATCGCATAGTACACCATCAAATGGTTTCTTCTAAAGATTTCATTGAAGAGGTTGCCAGGTTAATATTGGAAGACCTAAAGATAAAATTTACAGAGGCTATTTACTTAGAAGTTAAATTAACAAAATGTGCTCCTCCTATTCAGGGAATGAAAGGTTCTGCTATAGTTACAGCCAAATACCACAGATAATAACTAAAAACAAAAAAGCCCAATCCTAATTATTTTGGATTGGGCTTTTTTAATGAAATGTTTTAATTAAACACCAGTTTCGTGTTGCACACTTTCTAAAATGTAAGGATGTTTAGTTGGATATAAATTTGCTTTTGTTAAAGCTTTCATCACAATAAAAAGGAATAAACCAGCAAATAAACTTAAGAATCCAATTTCCATTAAACCAACACCTTGAGACGGAACTTCAATGATTCCTGTTGGGTTATGATCAGTTACTGCTGTAGCTAGATTCATAGCACCAGGCATTATCATTAAGTATACATCGTTCCAGTGACCGATTAAAATACAAGTACCAACAATTGCTCCAATATTAGGATTACGTTTTGCGCCTCTTTTCATAAACATGAAGAAAGGGATAACAAAATTTAACACCAAATTAATAAAAAAGCTAAACTGATATGATCCATACATACGTGGTTCATAGTATGCAACCTCTTCAGGAATATTTGCATACCAAATAAGTATAAATTGAGCAGTCCACATGTATGTCCAAAACATAGAAATAGCAAATACCCATTTACCTAAATCGTGCATATGCTCATCGGTTACAATGCCATCCATGTATCCATTTTTGCGCAAGTACCAAGTGATTAAGTAAGCTACTGTCATTGCGCTAGCCCAACCTGTGGCAAAATTATAAACAGTAAAGATTGTTGAGTACCAATGTGCATCAACACTCATGGTAATATCCCAAACAAACATACTGAAGGTAAATCCAAACACAATCATGAACAATGCAGATAGGTTATATGATTTATCGAAAAATCTGGTGTCGGTTAAACCAGTAGATAATTGATCTTCTTGACGAGAGTACTTTCTAATCATACTAGCAGCCCATACCCAAAAACCAGTAAATGCAGCAAGGCGTATTAAAAAGAATGGCTTATTTAGATACCAAGTTTTCTTGGCAAGCAATGGATCTGATTCCATCACACCATCATGTGCCCAATGGTAAATACCACCATGAAAAACAATAAGGCTTAAAAATACGACAACAAAAACAGTGATTGCACCTATTGGCATAAATTCACTCATAGCCTCAAATACCCTACGAACTGCAACGTACCAACCTGCGTTGGCCAATTGACTAATTACAATAAATATAATGGCTAATGTAGAAATAAGGAAAAAGAAATAACCATTAAATAACAAACTACCTAAAAGGCGTTTTATTGGTAAATGGTGTAATTGTTCTTCAGTAAAACCTTCGATGCTTGGGTGATAGGTAAAGTAACCTATTAGCGCTAATAACAATCCCAGGCCCATAAGTATAAATGACAAGCGTTTTGCTTTATCAGTGTATACAAATTTTTCTTCTCTTAATTGAATGGCAGTAGTATGTCCCATTGTGTGTAGAGTATTTTAAATTAGTTATTAGTTAGCAGTAACACCGCTTAAATTATAGATATAATGAATTACTTGCCAGCGTTGTTTCGGACTTAGAGCCGAGCCATAACCACCCATCAAGTTTTTACCGTGTGTAATGCTGTAAAAAGCTTTACCCGGATTAATTGTTGGAAGCCTATCGCTGTATGCAGGTACCTGAGGATATTTACCATCAGCAACTATTGTACCTTTTCCAAGGCCATCTTCACCATGGCAAGGTGTACAATTGATATTAAATAAACGCTTTCCTTCAGTTAAATTATATTCAGTTGCAGTTAATGGATTTTTCCAAGCGCTTGACGCCTCATAACTTTCATTGTTTTTGGGCAAGCTATATGTTGCGTAATCAATTTGGCCACGAGCAATTGTACCTTTTACAGGCAAACGCATATTCATTCCATAAGGATTGATTGTATTGTTACCGTTTGAAGATTCTTCATCATCAGTTGCTAACTGAGTCATAGGCTCGTATGCAAATGAAACATACATGTTTGGAGCATACTCTATGCCCGGGTTATCACCACCTGCACTACATCCAACCATTAATATAGTTGAAGAAGCTAAGGTTAATAACGTGTATATCGACTTTCTCATAGTTCGTTAATCCTTTCTCTAACTTCTAAGGCGCCACCTTTTGTTAAGATGCTTGATAATTCATTAACATCTGTTTTACCTTGGTGGATATTTACAGCTATAACAAAACGATCGTCTGTTACACGTAAATCAAAAACATTTGTATTACGGCCCCAAAACATTTTATTTACAATAAAGAAACATCCTACCATACCAAATGCGGTAAATAAAATAGAAAGTTCAAATGTAATTGGGATGTAAGTAGGGATATGTAAAAATGGCTTACCACCAATTAACATAGGCCAATCAAAATATGAAGTGTATGATTGTAAAGTTACAGCAGAAACCAAACCAGTCATTCCAAACACAAATGCGGCACTAGATAAACGAGAACGTTTAACACCTAATACGCGATCTAAGTTGTGAACGGCAAAGGGAGTATATACATCGTATACATCATAACCTTTTTCTACTAAACTTTTAGTTACATCAAAAGTTGCATCTGGGTTATCGTAAACCCCCAATAGCATTTTATTATTATCCATGTAATGTATCTCCTTTCTCTGCGTGTGCATGATCAGCA
>CALPIR020000254.1 GCA_943323675.2 Chitinophaga pinensis
TAAAAAGGGAGGTTACTGTAGGTTCGGGTATGCCTTGGGAGGTCATGCGTTTTTGCGCATGTATCGAGAAGTGAATGTTAAATGAATCCCAAAGCGCTAACATAAAACAAAGTAGTTTTCAATTTAATATCTATCATCAAACCTCCAATAGTTGAAAGCTGGAGGCAGCAACTTTTCACTATGATTACTTATTTTGAAACCGCCTTCACTTCACGTTGCATATTCAGCATCGTTACATAAGGTCCTTCTGCAATAAATAAATTAATAATCCAACTTGGTATATGTCCTTCAGGGTCGAAAAATAATTCGTATTCTCCTTTGGTTTGTCCGTTGGGTAACGGTATAAAATGCCAGGTGGCTTTCCCATTTTTAATGCGTACGTTCCCAGCAATTTCTACTCCATAATTAAGTAAAGAATGGGAGTGCATCCAATAACTTCCATCGTTATGTTTACTTAATTTAGAAACCGAATATTGATCTCTATCATCTACCGGCCAAGGCGCATCTGTTACGTGGTAATATATAACTTCTTGTTTAGAGATTTGTTTAGCCAATACACTCTTTTTGCATTTGTAGATCCAATTGGGATAATGGTTTACATCCATGGCAACTTTTAATACCCGATCTATGGGTGCATCAAAAATCACTTCCGCCCTAATGCCTTTAACCGGATATTCTGGAACATTTGAAGTAAATACTTTAATGTTATTGGCCGCTTTTACCATATGCCACGATACAGGCGAATGCGCCTGTGTAAATGCATGCATCAAGATAAAAAGCAGTAACAGACTGTACCGATTTTTATTCGGCAGTTTGGGTGTTGTTGTCAATTTTCGGTGCTCTTTTCGATCCTTTGTATAATTCAAACTTGTAGAATTTACACTCTAATGGGCCGTTAAATAAAGTCAATCGCTGACTAGCAGCCAAACCTACTTTTTTTAATGCATCAACATTTGAAGAGATAATCCATGCGGTATAACCATCAAAGTCTTGTTTAAGTTTGTCGCCAATTTGTTTGTAAAACGGACCAATTTCTTCAATAGGTAAACGTTCACCATATGGTGGATTCATCACCACTATACCTGCTATCCCTTGTGGCACTTTTACTTCTTCAAAACGTTTGTTGCTTAAGCGTATATCTTCATCTAAACCTGCACGTGTGGCATTGGCACGGGCTATTTCAATGGCCTTAAATGTTTTATCGCTACCCATAAAAATGGTATCCGTTTCTTTGATGTTGGCTTTAGCTTCATCAACCAAAGTTTGCCATAATTTACGGTCGAAATTTTTCCAATGCATGAAACCAAAATGTTTTTTAAACAATCCTGGCGCAATGTTTTTGGCATATAAAGCGGCTTCAATTAAAATGGTTCCGCTACCACACATGGGGTCAATAAAAGCACCTTTGCCATCCCAGCCAGTTAATAAAATCATGCCAGCTGCTGTAACTTCATTAATAGGGGCAAGTGTTTGTTCTGTTCTATAACCTCTACGGTGTAAACTCTCAGCCGAACTATCAAACGAAATACTCACCTCATCACGAACAATGTGCACCGCAATGCTCAAGTTTGGATTACTGATATCTACGCTAGGTCTGCGACCAAATTTATCTCTGAATCGATCAACAATAGCATCTTTCGTTTTTTGCGAAACAAACTGAGAATGGTTAAAATAATCGGTGCTTAAACTGGTGTGTACTGCAAGTGTTCCGTCTACATCAAGGTAATCTTCCCAACTAATGCGTCTGATTTCTTCATATAAATCTCGGTCGTTGCGCGCCTTAAATTTTATAAAAGGCACCAATATTTTTAATGCGGTACGCGTGCAAAGGTTTGCACGGTACATTACGCTTAAATCTCCGGTAAAACTTACGGCCCTATTGTGTTTTTCAACATCAGTGGCACCAAGGTTAAGTAGCTCATTTACCAACACAGGCTCAAGATATTGCTGTGTGGTAGCCACCATGTTAAATGTTTGTTGTGTAAAAGAATACATAAATATAGTGGGCAAATGTAACCTAAATCTAGTTAGGTATTATATTCGCGCCACTTATTTACACTTTTGATTATGAATATATTGTTAATTGGCTCGGGTGGACGTGAACATGCTTTTGCTTATAAACTAACTCAAAGCACCTTGTGCAACAAGTTATTTATTATGCCTGGTAATGCAGGAACTGCCCAATTGGGGTTAAATGTTCCTATTAATCCGCTTGATTTTGCCATTGTAGGTAAGTTTTGTGTTGATAATGAAATTGGATTGGTGATAGTAGGTCCTGAAGAACCATTGGTAAAAGGACTACGTAACCACTTTATGGCCGATAACCATTTAAAAACCATTCCGTTTGTTGGTCCTGATGAAACTGGCGCACAAATGGAAGGCAGTAAAGATTGGAGTAAAGCCTTTATGAAACGCCACTTAATACCAACCGCAGCCTACGAAACATTTGCATTAGAAACCATACATGCTGGAGTGGATTATGTGAAAAATCACAGTTTGCCAGTGGTGTTAAAAGCGGATGGACTTGCTGCGGGTAAAGGTGTGTTGATTTGCGAAAGCAATGAGGAAGCAATTACTGAAATTCAAGCCATGATTAAAGAGCAAAAGTTTGGTGCAGCAAGTGCAAAGGTTGTTGTTGAGCAATTTTTAAAAGGCATTGAGTTATCTGTATTTGTGGTTACGGATGGTAAAAACTATAAAGTATTACCAAGTGCAAAAGATTACAAACGCATTGGCGAAGGTGATACCGGTTTAAATACTGGGGGCATGGGTGCTGTTAGTCCAGTGCCATTTGCCGATGATGTGTTTATGCAAAAAGTAGAAGAACGTATTATTAAACCAACCATTAACGGTTTGGTAAAGGATGGCATACACTACGTTGGTTTTATTTTTATAGGGTTGATGAGCATGGATGGCGAACCTTATGTAATTGAATACAACAGCCGCATGGGTGACCCCGAAACGGAAGTGGTTTTGCCACGCATTGAAAGTGATTTTGTGGAGTTGATGTTGGCTACTGGAAAAGGAACTTTAAATGAATACGATTTAAAAGTATCAAGTCAAACTGCGGTAACAGTTATGTTGGTTGCCGAAGGTTATCCGGGTGATTATGCAAAGGGTAAAGTAATGACTGGATTTGATGACGTGAAAGATTCGTTGTTGTTTCATGCAGGAACCAAAAAGAATGAGGCAGGTGATTTGGTAAGCAATGGCGGACGGTTATTGGCCATTACCTCATTTGGTAGTAATGTTAAAGAAGCGGTAACAAAATCGTTAAACAATGCCGAAAAAATACAATACGAAGGCAAGAAATACCGCAAAGATATTGGGTACGAGTTTTTGTAAATGTATTTTTTGACTCATTTACATATGAACTTAGGCTTTAAACATTTGCCAAATTGATGCAGTATTTGTGTTGAAATGCGTTAAAACAAGCAGTTTATAATCCTCAGATATAGAAATTCTATAAAA
>CALPIR020000255.1 GCA_943323675.2 Chitinophaga pinensis
CCCCCGATGGATTTCAACACCAATTGGTCCATCAAATTGTTGAAATAAATTCGAACCCAATTTTAGTTTCTGATTTTGTGCACTTGTATCTTAATAATAATGAATACAAGGGTCAATTATGGACTTCGATTAAAACACTTTTTGCATTATAGATATGAGATTAGTTTTTGCAACACACAATAAAAATAAGGCTGCCGAAATTCAGAAAATGGTCACGGAACCATATGAGGTAATTACCTTAACTGATTTAAATATACTTGATGAGATTCCAGAAACAGGAGTAAATTTACAGGCGAATGCACTAATTAAGGCACGTTATGTGCACCAAATGTTGGGCTACAACTGTTTTGCTGATGATACCGGACTTGAAGTGGATGCGTTAAATGGTGAGCCAGGAGTGCACAGTGCCAGATATGCAGGTACTACAAAAAACGACAATGCAAATATGGACTTGCTTTTACAAAAGCTGGCCAATCAATCAAATAGAAGTGCACGATTTGTTACTTGTATATGTTTGTTTTGGATGGATGAAATGTATGTATTTGAGGGGGAATTGAAAGGTAAAATTATTGAGACTAAAATTGGAACCAACGGTTTTGGTTACGACCCAATATTTATGCCAGAGGGCTACGATATTACGCTAGCTCAAATGGATATGTTTACTAAAAATCAGATAAGTCACAGAGGAAAAGCGTTTAAAAAAATGGCCGAATTCTTAATAGAAAATCAGCTATAAATTTAATTTACGCGTTCTTTAGATTTTGAAGGATTAACGAATTCTTCTGGTATTAACGGACCATTTTCAACTTCTAAATCTTGAAGTTTGTGGTTAAACATATATATAGGTATTTGTGCTAAAATTAGCGCTAATGATCCAACAATAAGTAAAATTACTGTAGTTGTACTGTCTTGAATTAAAAAGGCAATCAATACAAATACTACATTAGCCAAATACATAATCATCGATACTTCTTTATGGCCTAATCCTATTTTTATCAAGGAATGGTGTATATGATTTTTATCTGCGGTAAATGGAGATTGTTTCTTGAGCACACGCAATACAAAAACCCTCAATGTATCAAATAACGGCACAATTAATATAGCCACGGCAATTCCTGGGGCCGATTTTATTTTATATAAATTAACAGCTTCGGGTGCATTAAACTGAATAAATTTAATGGCAAATATAGAAAGTAAAAAACCGATGCACAAAGATCCAGCGTCACCCATGAAAATTTTTGCAGGGTTAAAATTAAAAATTAGAAATCCTAATAATGAACCTGCTAAACCAAATGCCAATATACTCCAACCAATTTGATCTATAAAGTTAAACCATAGGCCAAATGTAACTGATGTTATAAACCCGATACCTCCAGCAAGTCCATCAACCCCATCAATTAAATTAAAAGAATTGGTAACAACTATGATTGTAAATACGGTTAATGCATAACTAGCCCAAAGTGGTATAGATTCGATGCCAAATAACCCATGAAAATTATTGATGAGAATTCCCTCTCCTGCCACCGTAATTAAAGTAGCAATTACTTGGGCTGCAAGTTTCTTATAGGGAGATAAAACAACAATATCGTCTTTTAAGCCTGAAAAAAACAATATGATAACTGCCGCTTGTAAATATTGTAGTCGGGTATCCATACCCTGAGAAATACCCCACAAGCTAACGGCTATAGAGAATCCAGCAATAATAGCCAACCCCCCAAGACGCGGAATCTTATTGGTGTGCAATTTCCTGAAGTCAGGTTTATCGTACAACCCCTTAAGCTTGGCCACAGTAATGATGGATGGAATACCAAATATTACTACAAGCAGGGAGGTTAAGAATGCTAATATTATATTTTGCATGAACTGTTTAACGAATAAATCTAATGTTTATTATACTCTTGCAAAGTAAGGTAAAAATTATCAAATAGTTAAATCAGGGTTAATTTAACTGATCTAATCTTTAAATTAAGGGGCCAAACGATTAAATATCCAGCCATTCTCGCTTCTCAAAAACTCAAATCTGTCGTGTAAACGGCTGCTACGGCCTTGCCAAAACTCAATTAAGGTAGGTTCTACTTTAAAACCACCCCAATGTTCGGGTCTTTCAGGCGCTTTCTCATGCAAATTGTTTTCTACTTCAGTATAAATCTGCTCTAAAATATGCCGACCTTCAATTACAGTACTTTGTGGCGAAGCTATAGCACCAATTTGGCTACTTAATGGGCGCGAATAAAAGTAATCGTCACTTTCCTGTTTTGACAATTTGCTCACTTTTCCTTCAATTCTAACCTGTCGTTGCAATTCAAGCCAGCAAAAAACCAATGCCACATTTGGGTTTTGTATAAGTTGCTGCCCTTTGTGGCTGTTATAATTAGTAAAAAAACTAAACCCCGTATCATTAAACCCTTTTAACAAAACCACCCGTGCACTTGGTGTATTGTCATGTTTTACAGTAGCAAGTGTCATTGCGTTGGGCTCATTTACATCGGCTTCTAAGGCCTCTTGAAACCAAATAGAAAACTGTTTTATAGGATCAGCCAAAACATGTGTTTCGTCAAATTCCTTTAAACTGTAATCAACTCTTAATGCAGCAATCTTTTTATTGGTTAGTTCGTTCATTACCAACTAAATTAACGTGATGTTCAAAAAATATAAATAACTAAACGAATAAATTTCGCATAATTACCATGCGAAAGTAATACTTGATGTAACTCTTTGTTATGATTTTGCGTATATATTTTAAAAAGTAAACGTTTTGAAGATAAAGCAAGTAAAAAAAGTGTTTCAGAATCCTACCCGCGGTAGTTTGCTGGTTAGTGAACCCTTTTTAGAGGATATAAACTTTAGGCGATCGGTGGTGATAATTGCCGAACATACTGATTTTGGTGCTGTGGGATTTATATTAAATAAGCCGCTCGATATGTTAACGGGTGAAATTGCTCCTGACTTGTTGCAGCATGAGTTTCCTGTATTTCATGGTGGTCCGCTTGAGCCTAATTCACTACATTTTATTCATAAACATGGCGATGATATACCTGGTAGCATGGAAATATTACCTAATATTTATTGGGGTGGTGTTATAAGTTATGTAAGTAATCTCATTGAAACGGGTAAAGCTGACGTTAATGATTTCAGATTCTTTTTAGGGTATAGTGGTTGGGAGCCTGATCAAATAAAAGAGGAAATAGAAGAGAAGTCATGGTGGGTTGCAGTGGCCGATGAGTTGATAATTTTTGATGATGACATGGAAAATATGTGGGGCAATGTTGTGAAGCTATTGGGTGAAGATTTTGCTCCAATGGCAAATTCTCCAGAGGATTTAAGTTGGAATTAGAATTATTGCCACATAAAAAAAGCGCTTTAAGCGCTTTTTTTATGTGGCAATAATTCTAATTCCAACTTAAATCCTCTGGAGAATTTGCCATTGGAGCAAAATCTTCACCCAATAGCTTCACAACATTGCCCCAC
>CALPIR020000256.1 GCA_943323675.2 Chitinophaga pinensis
ATTATACAGAGCAAATGTTCTCGCTGCGTGTTTCAAATGAAAATAAAAATGCCAGCAACATAGATGTTGATTTAAACAAGGAAACAGGGTTATTTTATTATTACATAGTAGCTCCCGAAAATCAACCCAGCAACTACAGCAGCCAATCAAACACGATAGAGTTGGTTCAGGCCCCTTTGTTGCATGTGCCTAACGCGTTTACGCCTAATAGCGATGGGGTAAACGACTTATGGAATGTGGTTCCTGCCTTTGTTAAAGATTATCATTGCCGCGTTTACGACCGTTGGGGTAGGTTGGTTTTTGAAACCAAAGACAAGAAAAAGTTGCTAAGCGACAGAGACTTAGGTGATGTTATTTTAGCTGAAGATGCTTTTATTTACGTAATTACCTACACTGGTTTTGAAGGTACTTTTAAACAAGTTACAGGAAATGTTACCATTTTAAAATAGCAGTATGCGCAATTGCCGATAAAGTATATTTTTGCACTTCTTAACAAATAAAGTACACGTATCAACATTTACTATGGCACTATACAAATTCAAACTAACGTTCGAGGAATATGAAGACATTTCCCGTGTTATTGAAATTAAGTCATCGCAAACCTTTTTCGAATTCCATAAGGCAATTCTTGATTCAGTAGGTTTCGATCAAAAGCAAATGGCTTCTTTTTACATGAGTAATGATACATGGAAAAAAGAGCAAGAAATTACCTTGGAAGACATGAGCGATGACAGAGATGAGAATAGCATTCCTATTCCCACTATGAAAGATTCGCGATTAAGCATGTTTGTAAATGATCCGCACCAAAAAATTGTATACGTTTACGATTTTATAGAAATGTGGACCATGCACCTTGAATTGGTGGCCATCGAAATGAAAGAAAAAGCAGGAATTAAATATCCGCTTTGCAGTAAATCGGTTGGGTTAGCACCTAAACAATACGATAAAGTGCAACGTTTTGGTTTAGTTGATGAGAACGAGTTTGATGAAATTACAAAAAACTATTTAGATAAATCTGACGAGATTCCTGGTGAGATTAGTGATGATGAAGCAGACGAATTTGGTTTGTATGATGACGGAGAATCGAGTGAAGAAGGTGGCGGACTAGATGAAAGATTCTAATATTATAAAGTGAGTTAAGTGTTTACTTAACTCACTTTATAGTTTAAAATAAAACGGCCCTTGCTTACTGATAGCTTGTTATTAATAGCATTGCGACAAATCTGTTTTTAAGCATACAATAAACTTTTTGTATATGAAAACTTTGATATTGATGCGCCACGCAAAGGCTGTTCATGCCGATGGTTTACTTTCTGATTTTGAAAGAAACTTAAACGACCGAGGCAAAGAGGATGCTGCCCAAATGGGTAAACGTTTGCTGCATAAAAAAGTTAATCCTGATTTGATTATTTGCAGTGCGGCCAAACGAACCGCTAAAACCGCCAAAATTGTTGCCGATCAATTGGGTTACCACGAACACAACATCAATAAGGAATTTGATTTGTATAACTGCACAGTTGATGAAGCTTTAAATATAATAAGGCACACGAATGATGATTGTAAGACCATACTTTTAGTTGGCCATAATCCTGCTGTAACTAGTTTAGCAGGTTATTTAACCAACACTCTGATAGAAAGTTTACCAACATCGGGGCAAGTAAGTATTGGCTTTAAAGGTATATCGTGGAAACAAGTTGCACGAAACATGGGAGAGTTAAATTGGGTTGATTTACCAAAATTATCATTGCATTGAAAAATAAAACAGTAATCATAACAGGAGCATCATCTGGAATTGGAGAAGCCACTTCTTACGCGTTTGCCAAGCAAGGTGCAAATGTGGTATTGGCTGCACGCAATCTTGATAAATTAAATGAAGTAAAACAGCATTGCAAAAAATTTGGCGTACAAGTTTTGGTAGTACAATGTGATGTTAGTATGGAACAAGATTGCATCAACCTAGTAAATCAAACAGTAAAATCGTTTGGCGGTATTGATGTGCTGATAAACAATGCGGGCATAAGTATGCGCGCTATGTTTGCTGATTGCGACACCAAAGTTTTAAAGCAATTAATGGATATCAATTTTTGGGGTGCGGTGTATTGTACCAAACATGCCTTACCTTATTTAATGGATAAAAAAGGTACTGTTGTTGCAGTATCATCTGTTGCTGGTTTGGTTGGTTTACCTGCTCGCACCGGTTACTCAGCATCTAAATTTGCATTGGAAGGTTTTATGCAAAGCTTGCGAATTGAAACGTTAAAAAGTGGCTTGCATGTAGGTATGATGTATCCAGGTTACACTGCATCTAACATTCGTAATGTGGCTTTAAATAATACAGGAGCAACACAACAAGAATCGCCATTAGATGAAAGTAAATTGATGCAACCCGAAACCGTAGCAGATGCCATTGTTAACATGGTTAAAAAACGTAAACGACAACAAATTTTAACAGGTATAGGTAAAGTTTCAAAATGGTTAAACATCTTGTTACCTTCGCAAAGCGATAAAGCCGTATATAATTTTGTGGCTAAAGAAAAGGATAGCCCTTTTAAATAATCTTAGAACAAACATTTACATGATATCAGATATATTAAAACATCAAATAGCCAAAGCATTACATAATTTGTATATGGTTGAGGTTAGTGATGATCAATTGGACATAGAACAAACCAAACCCGATTTTGAAGGTGACTTTACGTTTGTGGTTTTTCCTTATTTAAAACAAAGTAAAAAAGGCCCTGAACAAACAGCCCAAGAACTTGGTGCTTATTTGTTAGAGCAGGTTGAAGAGGTTGCATCATTTAATGTAATAAAAGGATTTTTAAATATAGTGGTGGCTCAAAATTATTGGGTTACCTTTTTAACCAAAAACTATAATACCACCAATTTTGGTTTTGCAACTCATGCTACCAATCAAAAAATATTGGTCGAGTACTCATCACCCAATACCAATAAACCCTTACACTTAGGCCACATACGTAATAACCTTTTAGGATATGCAGTATCGCAAATATTAAAAGCCAATGCACACCAAGTGCATACGTGCAATTTAGTGAATGATAGAGGCATACATATTTGCAAAAGTATGTTAGCTTGGATGCAATATGGCAATGGCGAAACACCTGCCAGCAGCGGTTTAAAAGGCGATCACTTGGTAGGTAAATATTATGTGTTGTTTGATAAACATTACAAAGCCGAACAACAAGAATTAATGAATAACGGTTTAACCCATGAGCAAGCAGAAAAACAAGCACCTAGTATTTTGGCTGCACAAGAGTTATTGCGCAAGTGGGAAGCAAATGACGAAGAAACCGTTAGCATTTGGAAAATGATGAATGGTTGGGTGTATGAAGGCTTTCATGTTTCATACAGAACTTTGGGAATTAGCTTTGATAAATATTACTACGAAAGCA
>CALPIR020000257.1 GCA_943323675.2 Chitinophaga pinensis
AACGATTAAAATTTAGTTCAACTAATTAAAACAATTAAATGCGTTTTACCAAGCTGGTTTTAAATAGGTTTTGCTTCACAAAGAATTAGTCTGTTCGAGTGACCCCAGTACTCGGGTTGTATCGAGAATAGGAATGAAGGACAAAGTTTACTTTAACAATCCCTTCTCGATATAATTGCCCCAACGCATCTCCTTTGCAGCAATCACTCGAAGTGGCTATTACGTTTAAAGAGTAATTACAGAGTTTAAGTTAATTAAACCTTAACAATTCAACTAACTAATTTCACAAAGTTTGACAGAGGTTACGCAAAGGTTCACGGAGGTTATAATACCCCAAAGGTCTGACGCTTTTTAAGTGTGCTGAACTTGGTCTCCGACTTTCAAAACAAAGTTCAGCATAGCTCATTTCTAACAAAACATCCATCTCTTATCTTCCTTCAAAGGAAGACGATAGTTTTTCGTTCAAACTTTGATTACGCTCCATAAGTTAAACACTCCCCAATGCCGAAGGCGTTGCTCTGCGTGCTTTCAATTTTGTGTGCGACTATGCTCGAATATCCGCAAGACTATTCACCCACCTCAGCGTTTTCTCTTTTACCGCAGACTATCAGTGCAGACCTTAGCGTCTGTTAGTTAAAAGAGTTTTTCGCAGACCATCAGTGCAGACCGAAGCGTCTGTCAGTTTTTAAAGGTAAAAGTTTACCGCTTCTGAGGTAAAAGAGTTTGCTTCGCAAAGTATAATTACCTTATTATGTAGAGCCTCCCCAATGCCGAAGGCGTTACTCTGTTACCTCAAAATATGAAATTGGCTATGCGCTATTTTTCGAAAGTCTATTAACAAAACCCTGTGTTAAAAATCCCAAAGGTCTGACGCTTTTTAAGTGTGCTGAACTTGGTCTCCAACTTTCAAAACAAAGTTCAGCGCAACTCATTTGTGTTTTCGATTTAGAATTTAGCTCCGCTTAACTATGTTTCGTATTTCACGATAAACACGCGTTAGGGGGTGCAGCGGCACCGAAGCGCAGCGTAGTAAAGCGAAACACCCGACCCCGAGTGAAGCGCAGCGTAACCTCGGGGAAACGCCCCAGAAATTCCCAAAATAAAAAAGCCCCGCATTGCTGCGAGGCTTATTTATGTTTTACCTAAACCTTATTATTTAATAATCACTAAACGATAAGTCTTGCTAAATTTATCGGTGGTAATGTTTGCAAAGTATACACCTGCATTTACTTCCGATGTTTCGAGGGTTATGCTATTGTTACCGCTAGTTAAGTATTGAGTTGGAATTGCTTTTACAAGTCTTCCGCTCATATCATATAAATTAATGGCAACATTTGTGTTTTCAGTTAAATCAAACGAAACGTTGGTGATGTTTGAAGTTGGATTTGGATACAGGCTAACGTTATTTACATTTTCAACTTCATTAACACCTACATTACCTATAACATTTACTGTTTTAGCAATGGTGCTATCACCGCAAGGAGAAATTACTTTTAAAGTAACTAAGTAATCGCCTTTTGCTGCATAAGTATAAGTTGGATTTTGTTGAGTTGATGTATCGGCAGTTGATGATGCCACACCGAAATCCCATTCGAAACGCATTTGCTTACCAACTGATCCGTTAGTGAATGTTACAGCTAAGTTGTTCTCGCTTGAGTTAAATGCTGCTACTGCTGCATTTTGCACATATGGACCAGCGTTGTAGTCTTCTGATGCAGGATCGAAGTTTGCCCAGCAATCTGACCATTTATTGTTGTTACCAAACGCACCTTTGTATGTTGTTTGAGTAAAGAACACATCACTCAATTTAGAATCAGCGAAAGAAGCACCGCTTGATGCTACTGAACCCGCTTTAAAACCAAAATCAGGATTGGTGTAGTTAAACGGATTGTTGTAAACTGCATCTGTAGCTGCAGATGTATCAGTACCATTAGCAACAATAGTTTGACGTACAATTGCAGCATTTGATGATGAATTATTTACTGCATTTAAGTTGCCTGCTATAACATTATTTTTAAAGCCCATAGAATCGGTTGCAAATTTATTTCCAGTTCCTGAACCATCAATAAATAATGCATTTGGCCAACCCATAAATACTGAGTTAAATATTGATGTGGCAGAATTTCTGCGGATACGTGCACCGTTGTTAAATGAGTTACCTGCTAATGATCCGGTTAATGGTTTGCCATTAGCTAAAGGACCCATAACAGTTACGTTAGAAAATACTGGCCAAGTTAATGGGGTATTGTTTGAACCTGCACCATCGTTATCTGATTCGAAACCATTTGTAGTTGGTCCTGCACCTCTATCATAATAGGCTGAGTCGCGAATTACCAATGCAAATTGTACTCTACCCTGGAAACCAAAATCTACATCCAAATCATCATCAACATTACGGTGAGAGATTAAGTATTTAGCATTTACATTTCCGCCAAACCACTCAAATCCGTCATCATTAGCTTGTGTTACTTGTATGTGATCTATTTGTGTTGCTTTACCAACACCACCCATGGTTAAACCGTTAATTTCGTTACCCGGAGTAATTACCACACCACCAAACTCTAAACGAACATAACTTAATACACCCGAATTGTGGTTGGCATCAGTACCACCATATAAACCATCACCATTTGCGTTATCCAAATCGCCTTCAATTGCAACTTGTCCACCTGGCTCAGCAGCCGCAATAGCTACAGAAGCACCAGTAGTTAAATCAGGACGGTTGATTGGTGCTTTACCCAATAAGATAATTCCACCCCAATCGCCTGCCGCACGTTCTCCTTTAGGTTTTGATGAAGTAAAAATGATTGGACGATTTTTTGTTCCGGCAGCATTAATCACAGCATTACGGGTTATTATTAAACAACCTTTATTAGCTGATACACCACCTTTAATAATAGTTCCTGGCTGTATGGTTAATGTAGCATTATTTTTTACATACACGTATCCACCCAGTTCATAAATGGTATCGCTATACCAAGTTGTGTTTACAGTGATATCACCAGCTGCAATATTTTTAATTGGTGAGTTAATCCCTGTTATTTGAACCAGTTTAGTTGAAGTATTGTTGCAATTTCCATTAATGGCTTTTAAACGCACATTAAATACGCCATTAGCACGGAAAGTATGGCTTGGGTTTTCAACCGTAGAAGTATCACCATCACCAAAGTTCCATAAATATGAAGTAGCATTAGCTGATGTATTAGTGAAACTAACCACTGCTGAATTAGCAACAAAAGTATAGTTAGCAGCTGGAGTTGGATTTACATTAACTGTAATGGTATCAACCCAAGTGTTACCCGAGTTACTATCTAATAATGTAACAAAATATGTTGTTGTTGTAATTGGTGATGCAACAGGACGCGCAGCGTTCACATTGCTT
>CALPIR020000258.1 GCA_943323675.2 Chitinophaga pinensis
CAATAATTCACTTAAATCTAAATATGGAAACCTTATTCCTCGAGTTAATGAGCTATACAGTGATTTAATGAAATACGCTAATCGCAATATGTGGCTTGATCAAATTTACAGTGTGTCACCATTGGTGCAAGCCTCTGCAACATTGTCTAACTACAAACTAATATACCAGAAGTTACCGAATGAAACGGCTAAAAAAGAATTTCTCACCTCTCAAAAAGCAAATATAAAAAAGGATTTGAGTAAATCACTTGGACGATATGACGTCAATTTGGATAAACTCGCTATGGTAAAAATGTTCAGTGATGCCGTTTCACTTAATTCAAATAATAAGTTGCCTTCAGTAAACAAACTTTTAAATGGTCATACTTCTTTGGGTGAAATTGAAAGTTTAGTTGAGGGTCTATATAGCAAATCTAAACTCAACAACAATAAAGAAGTTAATGATTGGATTGAAAATGATTTGGCTTCCTTGTTATCATATAATGATGAGTTGGTGAATTTTGCTGGAGAGTTAAATGAAGAAATGATGAAGTTTGACATCGAAGATCAGAAACGTGATGGAGAACTCAGTCAACTAATGGCTAGTTTGGTTGAAGTGAAACAACAATGGAAGCAACGTTCGTTTATTCCTGATGCCAATTCTACACTGCGTTTTACCTATGGTTATGTGAAAGGTTACTCACCTAATGATGGCTTATATGCAAAGCCTTATACTACTTTAAAAGGGGTTATTGAAAAAAGTGATACAGCAGAATATCAGTTGCTAGATGCTATAAGAGAATTATATGCGGCAGGCGACTTGGGTGATTTTATACATCCTGCTTTGGGTGACTTACCAGTTAATATTTTATATAACTTAGATACAACAGGTGGTAACAGTGGCAGCCCGGTTATGAATGCAAAAGGACAATTAATTGCGATTAATTTCGATCGTGCATTTACTGCAACCATCAACGATTATGCTTGGAATGAAACCTACAGCCGAAGTGTTGGTGTGGACATACGTTATGTATTATGGGTGTTACAAAAAGTAGCTAAAGCAAATCATGTTATTAATGAAATGACAATGGCCAAATAGCCCTATTATAAACCACAAAAAAGGCATCGTGTTTCATTACATGATGCCTTTTTAATTTAATTTCCTGTATGCTTTAATACTTTTCTAAAATGCTATGCCTATTGTTATACCTGCTCTTATTCCGTATCCTTTTATAAACCTATTGGGTATGCTTGGAGCTAAATAATCAGAATAATCTTCATAATCATAAAACATTGGCATTTGTCTGGTAATGGATTGGTTGATTTTCTCTTGCACCAAAACCTGGTAAACAGGACCAGCAAATAAATCAACCAAAACCGTATTTTTAATGATAAACTGTTTACCCACATTAAATCCAATTCCTACACTTTTAAAAGATGAGTTTTCCTTAACTGAAGTAGAGTAGTCGGTATAATCAACTGTTTTTTTATAATCCATGTACCTTAAAAATGGACCAACATAAAAACCATTTAACCCATACCCACTAAAATTAATACGGTATTCAGGGGTAATGCTAAATCCTGTTACACGTAAATCATCTACATTACCGTATGTTACAAAGTCGTTAAAATCCATGTAAGATGCCGTAAGTTGTATTGAACGAAAAGGCGTTATTAAGTATTGATAAGAAACGCTTAGGTTACTATAAATAGGACTAAGCAGGTTTATTTTGGCCCCATTCTTTTTTATGGGCGGAAACTTAGGCTTAGCATTTACAACAACTACTACTAAAATAATTGATGCAAGAAATAGGGTTAGTTTTTTCATCCTTAGAGTATGCATTAGAATAATATACCTAGAGTAATTCCTCCCCGCAAACCATAACCACTTATATACCTATCAGGTATATTTTCGGCTAATTCGTTTATTTTTCTTGATTCCAATCTTGCACCTGTTGAAGCGTTTCGTGTAACTTTATCTTGATAAACCAATGCTTGAAATACTGGCCCACCAAAAAAATCGAACGTAACTCTATTTTGTATGGCAAATTGGTATCCCACAACAAAGCCAACTCCAACGCTTGCAAAATTGAACTTTTCTTTAACGTCTATCATTTCAATTGGCATTTGGGAAGAAGTACTTATACTGTTTTGATATCCTGCATTGCGCTCATAAAACATGGTGCGGCCAAATCCACCCACATAACCGCCTTCAAAACCCGCTCCAGAGAAATGTAACCTATATTCTCCTGTTAATGCAACACCTCCAACAGTAGTGTAATTATTATTTCCATAATAATTATTGGAGCTTTCATCAAAATCATTAAAATCCATGTATGAAGCACCTATCACAACTGAGTTACCATTGGGTTTCAATTTTTGGTAACTTACGTTAAGTGTATTGTAAATTGCACTTAGCAAATTGGTTCTTATTGCATAATGCCGTTTTACTTCTGAGCTATTTTGGGCTATTCCAGATAAGCTTGTACCTATTAACAATAGGATAATAAAGTGTTTCATATTCTTTTATTAAAATAACAGTCCAACGCTAATACCACCACGGATCCAATAACCACTCAGAATAGGTTTAAAATCTGTTGCATTATAGGTGTTTCCTGGTGATGTTAAATTACTGAAATTATATGATGGCCCCATGTTCATATCAAACGCTATACGTTTCAAAAATACCCACTGGTAGCCCATTAATAATCCAATTCCGGGAACAGAGAGTTCATCTTCTTTCGTTTGAATATCTTTTAGGTATTGGTAACGTCCATATGGCTGAAGGTAATATCCCCTAATAGGCGTTTCTCCTAAATAGAACCTGTACTCGAGCGTTGCAGAGAAGCCTCTAACTGGTATTGAGGTGTTACCAAATTGTCCTGTGAAATAGCTAGCCGTTGTAACGAAAGAGGCGTCATTATTTAGGCTTTTCTCATAACTTAACGTAACCGTTCCTGCAATAGGGCTCAATAAATTAAACTTTATTATGCTGGTATGATCCTCTTCATTATTTTGGTGGGGCCCCACTTGTGCTGATACAAGTTGAGAAAAAATACTAAAAAATACCCAAATAAAATATTGTTTCATATGTAATTTGATAGCACAATTTATTCTAATTAATATTTTTATCCAAATTATTTTATAACATGAGTGATTGCTAATAAAACAAAAAAGTCGGCTGTACACAGCCGACTTTTTTGTTTGAGATACATCATGCTATGCAGCTTTTATGCTCTTAAATTTTAAACTTTCCAATTTTTCCTTGGCCACTTCTGATGAAATGGTTAATTCCTTTTCCTTGTTAGTAGGTGCATCATACATGTAATCTGTCATGATGTTTTCGCAAATGCTGCGTAGGCCACGGGCCCCAAGTTTTAGCTCAAATGCGGTATCTACAATC
>CALPIR020000259.1 GCA_943323675.2 Chitinophaga pinensis
CTATTTAAAACAGGTTGTTCTTTTATATAGCCATAACTCACATTTTGTAATGTTATCGATAAGCCATTTGCATTATCTGCTAGTTTAAGTGATCCGCTGCTTTCGGTTGGTAATTCGGTTACAGTGGCTAGTTTTTCCAATCCTGTAATTACATCATAAACATTATCCAAACTACCAATCAATTTTTCTACAGCGCCAATAACAGTTAAAATTACAATCTCGGCAGCAATAAATTCGCCAATATTTATTTGTTGGTTAATTACCAAGTAAGAGCCCACAGATAGCATTGTAAGGGAAATGGCAACTTTAAAAAACACCAATGATTTATATTGAAGCAGCAACACCCCAAAATGTTTGGTTCTTGCTTTTAGGTAACCCACCAAGTAATTATCTGTTCGCTCTAAATTAATGTTATTTGTTTTGCTGTATTTTAATGGAATTACTATGCGGGCAATTTCTTCAAGCCAACCCGCTACCAAATATTTGTATTTACTTTCAATTAAACTGGTTTCTAAGCCAGACCTTGAAGTGGCTTTAAGAATTAACCAAAGGATTACAACCAATGCAATTCCAAACAATATAAAGGCAGGATGATAAAGCGCCAATAATATTAAACCGAATCCAATTTGAATTCCTGCCATTGGTACATCTAATAATAGTTTTGCTAAACCCTTTTGCACAGTAACCGTATCAAAAAACCTATTTGCTTTTTCGGGTAAGTAGTAATCATCTGTTTGGTTTAGTTTAAGTTTTGGAATAACTGTTGCAAATTCAAATGCAAAGCGGGTAAATAAGCGCTGCTGTATTTTTTCTATTACACGCATCTGGCTAATTTGTAACCATCCAACCATAAATACACCTAACACCACTCCAATAACCAATATGTATATTGATGTTACCATGGTTGTACCCAGCATTAGTCCAACAATGGTTTGAACACCCAAGGGCAGACTTAGCTGCACCAATCCACTAAATATGGCAAAGAAATATATAGAGCTGATTTCTTGTTTCTCCAAATTCAGCAGATTTCCTAAACGGGTTAATGCATTCCTTTTTGTCATGCGCTCATTCATTTTATTATACTTGTCAAATACTATACCAAACAATAGTAATACTATTATGTTTAAGATTAAAGCTTTTTAGTTTGATAGTGTTATGTTTGTGTAAATTTTCAAATAAACGTGGGTTAATTAAGTTATGGATTACAAAATCACATTTAAAGTTAATGAAAAAATTTATTTGCGCGACCCAGAAGGCACAGAATTAGGTCGTAATATAGTAAAAAATGCCATTGATTTAATTAGCAGCCTTGGTTTTGAGGCATTTACATTTAAGAAATTAGCAGCAGAAATAGGCACAACCGAGGCTACCATTTACCGTTATTTTGAAAATAAACACCGTTTGTTGTTGTATATTTTAAATTGGTATTGGTCGTATTTAGAGTTTTTATTGGAGTTTAAATTACAAGGCATAACCGATAACAAGAAAAAACTAAAAATTATTATTCAGCTGCTTACCCACGAGTTACCCGAAAGCTCAGGACATTTAGATTATAATAAAAAGTACTTACACCAAATTGTAATTACAGAAAGCAGCAAGGTTTATTTGGTAAAGGATGTAAATGTAATTAACCGCGAACAAGTATTTAAACCCTACAAGGATTTATGTGCCAAGATTGCAGATGTAATTTCTTTATACAACTCCAATTATAAATACCCACGTACATTAAGCAGTACCTTGGTAGAAACCGCTCATTTGCAACAATATTTTGGCAGTCATTTGCCTAATTTAACCGATAAAAATAAATCGGCTGATGAGGAGTTTGTGGCACATTTTCTGGATAATTTATTGTTTAAGGTTTTAGATTAATATGTTTAAAAAACACGTTTGGGCAATTGTTTTTTTATGTGGGTTGATGTTGGATAATACCCTACTTGTGGCACAAAAACATGCCATAACCAACGAGGGAAAAAAGGTGATTTTATATCCTAATTACATTTGGAAATACGACACAGCCATTGCCATAGTGCCCAATAACCTAGAACTGCCGCAAATTAAAAACAACCAAACCATAACCTACCATGCAGGGTTTGCGCTGTGTTACAATAAAACCCACGAACAATCTAATTGGGTGGCTTACCAACTTACGCAAGCAGAAACCCAAGGAACTGCAGAACGAAGCAATAAATTTAAACCCGACCCTAAAGTAAAAGGAGGAACCGCATCTGATGCGGATTACAAGCAAAGTGGCTATGATCGCGGACATTTAGCACCAGCCGCAGACATGGGTTGGAGTGAAACGTCCATGCAAGAATCTTTTTATTACAGCAACATGAGTCCGCAGGTGCCGAGCTTTAACCGTGGCATATGGAAAAAACTAGAAGAGCAAGTAAGAAATTGGGCCGTGCAGTTTGATGATATTTATGTAGCAACAGGTCCAGTATTAACTACTGGCTTGCCCACTATTGGTTTTAATAAAGTAAGTGTACCCCAATTGTATTATAAAGCCCTGTTGGTATATGGTAATAAAGGAAAGCAAGCCATTGCTTTTGTTTTACCAAACGAGGCATCGCAACAAGCACTTGCCCATTATGTAATTACCATTGATAGTTTAGAGGTTTTAACGGGCATTGATTTTTTTGCAGGTTTACTGGATGAGGAGGAGGCATTGTTGGAATCAGTTGTTCATACAGACAATTGGAGTATGGCCAAAACTCAAACCAAAGCGAAAACCGACACCGAAAAAAGGGAAGAATCCGCTCTTTGCAAAGGCATATCAAAAAGTTTAAATGCACCTTGTAAACTGCGCACCAATAATGCAAATGGATATTGCCACCACCACCAATCGCAGGCACAAAATACCTTACAAATTAACCAAGAAAACAACAGGGTAATACAAACGAGTAAAGCCGTGCAATGTTCAGGAACAACAAAGGCAGGTAACCGTTGCAAGCGCAATACCACCAATGCCAGTGGCAGGTGTTATCAGCATTAAATCAATAAAACTAAATGAATAAAAAAGGCCCATGAATAAATTCGTGGGCTTTTTTTGTTTTGTGATTCCGCTGGAATTTTTTGGTGTATAGTAAGTTGCAAATAAGAGTGTTTGTTAAACACTTTTTTGTTTGACGAACATTTGGCAAACAAAACTTCAACTATTCGGAATTTTTAAGTTGTTGGTTGTTGTTGGTGTTTTCTATTTAGTTTATAAAGTGAAAACGGAGTTGCTTTTACCAATTAAAGACCCTCTCCATTATCTCTATTGTATTTATTTTCATAGAATAGGATAATCCGATATTTGCCTTTATCCTCTTCAATCATGAACCAAACTTGTTTATTAAAGCTATCAAGTGATGCATCAAATGC
>CALPIR020000260.1 GCA_943323675.2 Chitinophaga pinensis
AATTAAAACTGGATTGGCAGGATTAGCAATGCTAATAATTTTAACTGTTGAGTCAGGTCCATTGATAACAAACATACGTTTGGAATTAGGATCATAAGCAGAAATTTCGGCAACACCTCCATTTGAATTATAGGTGCCTATCGAATAACGCCCTAAGAATTGGGCGTTGATTTGAGCGCTAACATCACCTGCAAAGGCTAATGCAACCGCAATTGAAAATAAGAATAATTGTTTTTTCATACCTTATAAATTTGCTAGCAAGATGGGTATACAAACTCAAGCAAACGTTAAGGTAAAATAACTATTACATCAATTTTGGGTTAGAGAAATATTATTTGAGTTGGTTTATTTTCGCTTCATTCCAATAAGCATCCATTTCATCCAAGGTCATGTCAATTAAGTTTTTGTTTAGGACTTTAGCCTTTTCTTCTATGTATTGAAACCGTTCTATAAAATTTAAGTTGGTTTTTTCTAATGCATCATCGGGATTGATATTATATTTACGTGCCAAGTTAATTAATGAAAATAAATAATCGCCAAACTCTTTTTCGGTTTTTTCAGATTCCGGATTCGTTTCAAACTCTTCTTTAAGTTCGGCTAATTCTTCATCAACCTTTGCCCATACTTGTGCAGGAGTAGGCCAGTCAAACCCAACTTGAGCTGCTTTTTCTTGCATACGTAATGCTTTAACGATACTTGGTGTGCCTTTTGCAACACCGCTTAATACTGATTTATTACCTTCTTTTAGTTTAAGTTGTTCCCAGTTTTCCTTAACCTGTTCTGCAGTATCCGCTTTCACGTTTCCATATATGTGTGGGTGACGATAAATTAATTTATCGCAAAGAGCATTGCATACATCAGCTATATCAAATTGCTTTTTCTCGCTTCCAATTCGCGCATAAAAAACTAAATGTAACAGAACATCACCTAACTCCTTTTTTATTTCTGTACCATCATTTTTTAGAATGGCATCACTAAGCTCGTAGGTTTCTTCGATGGTTAAATGTCGTAAACTTTCATTTGTTTGTTTCATATCCCAAGGACATTTTTCGCGCAAATTGTCCATTACATCTAAAAGGCGTGAAAAAGCTTCGAGTTTCTGTTGCTTAGAATTCATTGTGAATGGCTTGTTTGTTATAAAGATATAGGTTTGGAATTAAAACAAAAAACCACTAACTCTCGTTAGTGGTTTTATTTTGTGGTCTCGACAGGATTCAAACCTGTAACCTTCTGATCCGTAGTCAGATGCTCTATTCAATTGAGCTACGAAACCCTTTGTTAAATGTGGTGCAAATATAGTTTTACTTGTTGTATTTGCAAGTACAGAAACAAAAAAATTAATTTAAAGTTGCCAAAGTTGCGTTAATTGCCGCAAAATCAGGTAAATCGCCAGGGCTTTCCAATACTTGGGCAAACTGAATAATTCCGTTTTTATCGACTACAAAAGCAGCACGTTTTGCTACACGCTCCATTGCAAATGCTGGGAATACCTCATGTAATGCATCGTAAGCTGTTGCAGCTTGGCGATTAAAGTCGCTTAATAAGTCAAACGGTAGATTTTGCTCTTCTTTGAATTTACCTAGAGTAAAAATAGAATCAACTGATATTGCAACTACATCAGCAGCATCATTTTTATACATACTGATAGCATCTCTTACAGTGCAAAGCTGTGTCGTACATACGCCTGTAAAAGCAAGAGGAAAAAAGTGTATAATCAAATTTTTTCCTTTAAAATCGTCCAATGAAACTGCTTTTTTTTCTGTATTAAACAAATTGAATGCAGGTGCTTTATCGCCTTTTTGTAATCCCATGATTTTTTATTATTTCTTAGTTTGTTCAAATAAACACAAAATAATTAATTTTAGTTTTCTGAATTAGAATAATTTCCAATGTATATCATTAAAAAGGCATTATTGCTTTATTATTTGTGATTTGATTATAAAATCCTTTTTATGATTCTTAATTTATGTGAGTAGTTGTTTTCATGAGTATTTAAAATCCCATGGTGATCTAGAAGATCTATTCGGACTTTTCCTGAAGCATGGATGATTCTTTCGTGGTCTAACATTAATCCTACATGTATAATTTTTCCATCTTCATTGTCAAAAAATGCTAAATCACCACATTTACATTCGTGCACAAAATCCAATGTTTTTCCAATATTTGCTTGTTGGTATGCATCACGTGGTAAGTTTATTCCACACTGTTTGTAAACCATTTGGGTAAAGCCGCTACAATCTATACCAAAAGGTGTTTTACCGCCCCACATGTATGGTACATTTAGATATTGTAATGCGATATCAGAAAGATCAGCTTTGTTTTTTAATGGAGGAATTTTTGTAATTGTAATTTCTAGTCGACCAATATTGGTTTTAGTTTTATCAGGCATTGAACATCCTGCAGGAAGTAAAATTCTCCCTTCTTGTGTGATTGCTTCCAAATAGGGATAGTTAGTATTTACTATCCAGTTTTGGTTATCATTGTCAAATACATTGTATTGTTTATCGCTTATATAACCACTATAGTTATCATTCAATGTTGTGATGTTTACCCAGCTATTTTCAATGTGATGAATCAAAAATGTATCACCAAACAATAGCTGAGAAACGATTTCACTTTTGCTGTCTGGGGACTTACGAAGTGGTATAACAGATAGATTACAAATACCTTTCATGATTTTACGTTTGTAAATAAAACTTATATAATTGAGTAGCGAATATTATTTTTTTCGAGCAAATAATCGCTATGAAGGTTTCTCCAACAATTCAATATACTTAAGTAAATGGTTAGTAAAATAGTGTTGAAATTTATTAGTTGTCGACTATTATTTTAAAATATGTTTGTCCGAGCGAGAAATAAACTAAACATTATAAAACAGTAATCTTCTTGATAAATAATTTAGCTTCAACTTTAATTATTGCCCTATTTTGATATGGAAACTTAAACAACTTAATAGATGAAATAATCTTTATTATGGAGAATTGATATGATTTAGTAATTCAATTGTTTAATTTGTTAGTGTCTCTTTTTTAAGTTGCATTACAAAATGCCATTAATTTTGGTCTAAACAATTAAATATAAAACGAAAAAAGCCAAGCAATTTATTGCTTGGCTTTTTTCGTTTTTGTATTAGGTTATTTTCCACTTAATGATTTTAGGTATTCTTTAGCTTGTTTGTTATTTGGGTCTAAGGCTATAATTTTTTCTAAGTACACTTTTGCAATTGAGTCTTTCTCTTGTTTTATGTAGTACTTAGCTAAATAATCATACGATACGATTAGATTTTTTTTATACTTTTCTGGCGTAGCTTCAACCATACTCACGTAAGTA
>CALPIR020000261.1 GCA_943323675.2 Chitinophaga pinensis
ATTCCTTCGTATTTGACAATTATTTCGTTTAATGTTTCGAGAATACTTTCTTGATCAGGAGCCATAACCAATTTGGTTCTGTACCCTTTGAAATTGGGGATTCCTCTAAAATATTGACTGTAGTGGTTACGCATTTCAAAAATCCCCACAACAGGTCCTTTCCACTGTACACTAAAATTCAAATGTTTACGAACAACCTCTACACGCTCAATTAAAGATGGTGCTGCCAATAATTGACCTGTAGCCATGTAATGTTTTATTTCATTAAATATCCAAGGATAACCAATAGCTGCTCTACCAATCATGATTCCATCAATACCATATTTATTGCGATACTCCAACGCTTTTGGTGCAGAATCTATGTCACCATTACCAAAAATTGGAATTTGTATACGTGGGTTGTTTTTAACTTTAGCAATTAACGTCCAGTCGGCTTCGCCTTTGTATAATTGGGCACGCGTACGTCCATGAATAGACAATGCTTTAATACCAACATCAAACAAACGCTCCGCTACTTCTTCAATGTTCTTCGTGTTTTCATCCCAACCCAAACGTGTTTTTACGGTAACAGGCAATTTTGTAGACTTAACAACACGGTCGGTTATTTTAACCATTTGAGGTAAATCTTTTAAAATTGCGGCTCCCGCTCCTTTACACACCACTTTTTTTACTGGGCAGCCAAAGTTAATATCTAACAAATCGGGATTAGTAGCGTCAACTATTTTAGCCGCCAACTCCATCGACTCTTCATCACCACCAAATATCTGTATACCTACAGGGCGCTCATAATCAAATATATCAAGCTTCTTAAGGCTTTTTATCGCATCTCGTATCAAACCCTCACTACTTATAAATTCGGTGTACATCAGGTCTGCCCCGTTGTCTTTGCATACTGCCCTAAAAGGCGGATCACTCACATCCTCCATGGGGGCAAGTAATAGAGGGAATTCACCCAATTCTATGTTTCCTATCTTAACCATTGTTATATTTGCATGGCAAAAATAGGTAAATGACTGAAAAGAAATTGTTTTGGGAGCACCCCGTTGTATTTTTTATTACCCGCATGTTTATTTTAGCAGGTATGATGCTAGTGTTTGCGGGCTTTGCATATAGCATAGCCGTTTATACATGCAAACCAATATTTGGTATTGATTTCTTAAGTAACCCAAGTTTATTAACCGATTTTAATTCAACAGCAAACATAAACGCGCTTAAATACATTCAAGCCTTAACATCAGCTGGAATATTTATTTATCCAGCTTGGTATTTTTGTAAATCAATGCATCAAGTACCTGCTGAGTTTTTAAAACTAAACCGTAAAACCAAACCAACAGAAATTATACTAGCCATATTAGTGGTATTAACTGCAATGCCATTTATAAGTTGGCTTATTTATATTAACAGCTTTCTAAAACTACCTGCTTCCATGGCACAATTAGAAACTGAAATGAAAGCAGCTGAAGAACTTGCAGCGCATTTCACACAAGCATTTATCAAGGCAGACACATTAGATGTATTATGGATAAACCTAATTGTAATAGCAATTATACCGGCAATTGGCGAAGAGTTTTTATTTAGAGGTGTGCTCCAAAATTTTGTACGTTTAACAACAGGTAAAAAGCATTTTACAATATGGATAGTGGCCATTGTTTTTAGTGCATTTCACGGGCAGTTTTACGGATTTATTCCTCGTTTAGTATTAGGTGCCGCTTTAGGTTATGCTTATTTATTTACAGGCAATTTATGGATTAGTATCATCATGCATTTTATAAACAATGCCTTTGCAGTGGTGAGTAGTTATACCCCAATAAAAAATAACTTACCAATAATAATGCAAGATGGTTATGTTTTTGAATCTTGGATGATAAATACAGGCAGCGTTGTATTAACCATTGGTTTATTATGGATATTGCGCAACATTACCTTTAAACGAGTGTGGTACAATGGCGAGTGATTTTAATAAAATACACCAAACTGGCAACCCTATTGAAGCCGAAATAATTATTCAAATGCTAGAAGAAAATGGCATTAATGCAGTTAGCATGAATAAAAGAGACAGCAGCTATCAGGCATTTGGCGTAATTGAAATATATTGCCCCGCAAATGATGTGGTTACAGCACTGCATTTAATAAATAATAACCCAACCAATGAAAAGTAATTTTGTACAACGCAGCATAACGGGAGCTATTTTTGTCTCGGCTGTTATTGCAGCAACTATGTTTAGCGAGTTTAGCTTTTTTATCTTGCTGTTTGTAATCAACTTTTTGTGTTTATTGGAGTTTTACGAATTGGTGTTACCCGATAAACGTTGGATAGAAAAGTATTTGGGTATTATTTGTGGAAGTGTTATTTTCATCATGTTTGCCATGATATTTTCGGCCGACTTATCGTTGGCATGGTATTACAACCTCATCCCTATTTTTATGTTCATGTTCATCATAAAACTATTTGAGCGCACACATAACGAGTTTTCTACTTTGGCTTTTCAAATTTTGGGGTTGCTATACATTACTATGCCAATTGTTATGTTAGCCAAAATGGGGTTCTTAAACTCATTAAGCTACAGTCCAGGATTACCAATGGGTTTCTTTTTATTGTTATGGACTAGCGATACCGGTGCTTATTTGGCTGGACGCAGCTTTGGAAAGACTAAACTATTTGAACGCATATCACCCAAAAAAACTTGGGAAGGAAGTATTGGCGGGGCTATACTGAGTTTAGTTGTGGCTTATGGTATATCTAATTTACTTGGGTTTGATGATGTAACCACATTTGATTGGATGGTAATTGCACTATTGGTGGTAATATTTGGCACCTTTGGCGATTTATTTGAATCGTTATTGAAGCGTAATTTACATATTAAAGATAGTGGTACTATTTTACCTGGACATGGTGGTGTATTGGATCGATTTGATGGACTATTTTTAGCTATACCTGCGGTGTTTTTTTATTTATTGTTTACTAACTAATTGCAGCAATGAAATTGTTTAAAATTTTCTTTATCATTTTTGCAATTGTATTTGCATTTGTATTGGGTTCAAGATTTTTTCCGAACACCTATTATGTAGAACGCAGCATTACCATAAACAAACCCCTTAGTGAAACCTTTGCTTACTTAAGCAATTACCACAACTGGGAGCAATGGAGTTTATGGAATAAAAATGTAGATAGTACGCTGTATTATTTTTACAATAAAACACAAAACAGAATTGGTTCGCGCCAGTATTTTTATGGTGCTTTATTGGGGCAAGGTTATTTTGAAACCATTGGTTACAAAAAAGACAGCAGCTTACAATTTATATTGAGTGTTAACCGGGCAGAAAGA
>CALPIR020000262.1 GCA_943323675.2 Chitinophaga pinensis
AATGGGACTAATTTAAACAATGCAAGTTCAGTTACTTTTGGTGGTGTAAACGCCAAAAGTTATACTGTTGTTTCACCATTAATGATAACTGCAATAGTTGATAGCGGGGCCACAGGCAATGTAAGTGTGGTTACACCAAACGGAACTGCATTACTAAATGGATTTACTTATACCACCAATACAGGTATTTCCGAGTTTGCATCACAATCATATTCTATCTTCCCTAATCCAGTTAGCTCAGAAATTATCATTGAATCTAACAAATCGTTAAATGAGTCTCGTTTTGAATTGATGGATGTAAATGGCAAAGTATTGATCAATACAACATGCAATACTCCAACCAATAGGTTAAATATGGACGTAAAATCATTAAGCCCATCTATGTATTTACTGCGTATTACATCACAAGGACAATCGAATACTGTTAAAATTATTAAGCAATAAAAGTTTTTGTTAAATTCATAAACGCAAACAGGCCACCCATGGGTGGCCTGATTTTTTTTAAATGATTACTTAAAAGTTAATTATGCGTTATTTTCTGAACTTGTTCCTTCTGGTTTGTTTTCAGGGCGTGGCGGACGAGGCAATAAAGCTTTATGTGATAATTTAACCTTTCCAGTTTTCTTATCAATTTCAATCAGCGTCACTTTTAGTTCTTCGCCTACTTGTAATACACCTTCCATACTTGGTAAACGGTTCCAGCTTACTTCACTAATGTGTAATAAACCATCTTTACCAGGTAAATATTCAACAAAGGCACCAAAATCAACGATGGTTTTAACTTTACCAACGTATTCTTCACCTACCACAGGAACTGCAGTAATGCCTTTAATGATGTCAACCGCTCTGCGCATGCTGTCACCATTTGTTGCAGCTACTTCAACAACACCTGTATTACCAACTTCAGTAATAGAGATAGTAGCACCCGTATCTTTTTGTATACCTTGAATTACTTTTCCACCAGGACCAATTACCGCACCAATAAAATCTTTATCAATAATAATGGTTTCGATACGTGGAGCATGTGGTTTGTAGTCATCATTAGCTTTGCTGATGGTTTTATTCATCTCGTTCATGATGTGTAAACGGCCTGCGTTAGCTTGTTTTAAAGCTTCTTCAACCATTTCCCATTTCAAGCCATTAATCTTGATGTCCATTTGGCAAGCAGTAATACCTTTAGCGGTTCCTACTACTTTAAAATCCATATCTCCTAAGTGATCTTCATCACCTAAAATATCGGTTAAGATGGCGTATTTGCCTGTGCTTTCATCGCTAATTAAACCCATAGCCACACCACTCACTGCACCTTTAATTTTAATACCTGCGTCCATTAATGCTAAAGAACCAGCACAAACTGTTGCCATTGATGATGAACCATTAGACTCTAAAATATCACTTACAATACGAATGGTGTAAGGACTTTCGCTTAATGGTGGTAAAATACGTTTTAAACCACGTAAAGCTAAGTTACCATGTCCTATCTCTCTACGTCCTGGACCACGGTTAGGTTTTACCTCACCTGTTGAGAACGAAGGGAAATTATAATGCAATAAGAATTTGGCATAACCAGCATTCATTGGTGCATCTAATAATTGCTCATCTAATTTAGTACCTAAAGTTACCGTTGTTAACGATTGTGTTTCGCCACGTGTAAACAAAGCACTACCGTGTGCTGCAGGCAAATAACTTACCTCACTCCAAATAGGGCGAACTTCATCTAACTTACGGCCATCTAAACGCATTTTATCGTTTAAAATCATGGCACGAACCGCATCATACTCCACATCGTGGAAGTACTTGTTCAATAAAAATTTATCATGAGCAGTTTCGCTGCCTTCTGGATAAAATTGGTTGATGTATTCTTTACGAACGGCTTTAAATGCTTCACTACGTTCGTTTTTACCTAACGCACCTTTAGCAATAGCCATAATTTTATCGTAAGCAAACTCACGTATGTGTGCAGCTAAAGTATCATCACTACGCTCGTGTTTGTAAGCACGGGCAGGCTTTCTACCACCAAGCATTTCACATAATTCCCACTGCGCTTTGCACTGAAGTTTAATGGCTTCGTGTGCAATTTTTAAAGCAGCTAACATATCCACTTCACTTACCTCACTGCACTCACCTTCCACCATATTTAAGTCATGCTCAGTACCTGCAACGATTAAATCCATATCAGCATTAGCCAATTGATCGATGTAAGGGTTTAACACAAACTCTCCATTAATACGTGCAATACGCACCTCAGAAATTGGGCCGTTAAACGGAATATCACTTACCATTAAAGCTGCCGAAGCGGCTAAACCTACTAAGCAATCTGGGTTTAAGTTCTTGTCTGATGAAATTAATTGTAACATTACCTGCGTATCGGCATGGTAATTTTCAGGAAAAAGTGGACGCAATGCACGGTCAACAATACGGCTAACCAATACTTCGTAATCACTTAATTTTGCTTCACGTTTGTGGAAACTACCTGGAATGCGGCCTACAGCTGCAAATTTCTCTTGGTAATCTACTGTTAGTGGCATAAAATCCACATCTTCTTTGGCTTCACGTGCTGATACTGCTGTTGCAAGAATCATCGTGTCGCCCATTTTTACTACCACAGCACCGTCAGCCTGACGTGCTAAGCGGCCTGTTTCAATTGAAATGGTTTTACCACCTATTTCAATCGTTTTTGTTGTTGCTTTACTCATTTTTCTAGTTGTTTACAGGGCCTATTCCCTGCAAGGTTTATTATTGTTTAAGTTTTTTTAGCTTTAGGTAACCCAATGGGGTTAAGATTTTCATTTTATTAAAGCTACAATAAACACAAAAGCAGAGGCTTTTATTGGCCCCTGCTTTTGTTAAATTTACGATATAGAAACCGACATTGATGCCGGAAAGTGTATCGCCAATCCAAAATAATTGAACATTATTTACGGATTTCTAATTCTTTAATGATCGCCCTGTAACGGAAGATGTCATTTTTAACAAGATAATCTAGTAGAGCGCGTCTTTTACCTACCAATTTCACAAGGCTTAACTCAGCAGAATAATCTTTTTTATTCTGCTTTAAGTGGCCCGTAATGTGATTAATACGGTGAGTAAATAATGCGATCTGACTCTCAGCTGAACCTGTGTCTGTTTTAGACTTGGCTTTACCGTACTTTTCGAAGATTGATTGCTTCGTGTCTGTGGTCAAATACATAATTTATAGTTTTATTGTTTAATAAAATGAGCCGCAAAGCTATGCAAATATTTGATAGTTACAAATGTTCTATCATCTGCACGAATAGCAACTAAGTTGTTATACCGCTTCTGGCTTAACCAG
>CALPIR020000263.1 GCA_943323675.2 Chitinophaga pinensis
AGTACAATAATTATGGTCTAGAAGCACGTCACTTATATACGTACCATATTGGCAAACAAAATCAATCACTGGCTATTGGTGCTAGATATTATGTAGGCAATACAGACAGAATTCAAAATAAGTTTGGTAACCGCAGAACTGAATATAATTTGTCGACAGAACAAAATACATTAAACCGTGACTTAATATTTAACACACAAAATGTGGCCTTTTTTGCCGAACATTTATTTAATATTAATAAGCGTTTAAGCATTACTCCGGGTGCACGTTACGAGTTTTTAAAAAATAAAGCATCTGGGATATTAGATGCTAAAAATGTTAACCGTGAAAGTAACCGCAGTTTTGTATTGTTAGGCATAGGTGCACAGTATAAAGTTACCAGTAATACCAATGTATATGTAAATATTACTCAAGGTTATCGTCCTGTATTGTTTACTGATATCTCTGTAACTACAACCGATTCTATTAACCCTAATTTAAAGGATGCATCAGGTTATAACTTCGATTTAGGATATCGCGGTAGCATAGGCAGATTAGTAAGTTTTGATGTGAGTACTTATTTTATGCATTACGGAAACAGAGTTGGAAGTTATACAGTTAATGGTAAAAATTACCGAACCAATATTGGCGCTTCGGAAAGTAAAGGTATTGAGGGTTACCTAGAAGTATCGCCAACAAATTTATTTAAAACGTTTAAAGGAGGTCATGTAAATGTATTTGCAGCAATGGCCTTTACGCAAGCAGATTATGTTTCGTGGAATGATCCAGATTTAAGTAAAAACCTTAACGGAAAACGTGTTGAGAACGCCCCAAAGTACATTCACCGTTTTGGCATCACTTACCGTTACAAAGTATTAACTACATCAGTACAATATAGCATGGTGGGTGATGCGTTCGCAGATGCATTTAATACAACTAAACCCAATGCGATTGCAACAGTAGGTTTAATACCAAGTTACCAAGTGGCTGATTGGTCTTTTCAATTCATGATTAAAAAATCTTATCAAGTTAGTGGCGGTATAAACAATGTTTTTAACGTCAAATATTTCACCCGCAGATCTGGTGGATATCCAGGTCCTGGATTATTGCCTGCTGAAGGACGTATATGGTATATTGGGTTGGGAGTTAAATTATAATTAGTTGTTTTTAAAAACGAATTTGAAAAATCAAGTTCGTTTTTTTTATTTTTCTATTTCTATCCAAACTTCTTTGCCTGCACGTGGTGTTATAGAATTTAAACTTGGCATAAAACTGATGTGCTTGAAGTAAGGTTTAAAATAGGTTTCGTATTCTGTTGTATTACCACCAAATGGAGGACCATCATCAAAATTCGTGTTAAATAATAAACCCACTAGTTTGCCATTGGGTGAAAGCAGTTCATGCATGTGTTTTGCATAATCGGATCTTAAATTTGGGTTAATGGCACAAAAAAATGTTTGTTCAATAATTAAATCATATTGTGCCTTGTGCTCAAAAAAATCATTGCAAAAAACGTGCAGTTTATCAGCAGTAATATATTCCTTTAGTTTAGCACTAATTTGTTGGGTTAGGGTTGGCGCTATATCAATTACCGAAACCTGACTAAATCCTTGTTGCAGCAAATATTCAGCCTCGTAGGCATTACCACATCCCGGTATTAATATACGTAAATTCTTATCGGTTAATTGATCAACGTAAGCTTTAATAGCGGGCGAAACGCCTTTTAAATCCCACCCCGTTTGGCCTTGTTGCCACTTGGTTTCCCAAAACGCTTTATCTGTCATGTTTCAAAATAATTATAATTATACGCCTAAATACCTTAATCTTGTGTGCAAATTTAATCTTAATGAAATTTTTTATTGATACAGCCAATTTGGCTCAAATTACTGAGGCAAACGACCTCGGAATTTTAGATGGTGTTACCACCAATCCTTCTTTAATGGCTAAAGAAGGCATTGCGGGCGAAGCAGCCGTTTTGAAACACTATATTGACATTTGTAATATTGTTGATGGTGATGTTAGTGCAGAAGTGATTAGCACAGATTATGAAGGCATGATTGCTGAAGGTGAAAAACTTGCAGCATTGCATCAAAATATTGTGGTTAAAATTCCTATGATTAAAGAAGGAATTAAAGCCATTAAGTATTTTTCATCAAAAGGTATCCGCACCAATTGTACGTTAATTTTCAGTTCTGGGCAAGCCATTTTAGCGGCTAAAGCTGGAGCTACTTATATCTCTCCATTTGTTGGACGATTAGATGATATTAGCTATGATGGTATGCAGTTAATTGCTGAGATTTCTCAAATTTTTACAGTGCAAGGTTATCAAACGCAAATTTTAGCTGCATCCATCCGTAATCCTATTCATATTATTAAATCGGCACAATACGGTGCGCATGTTATTACCAGCCCATTAAGTGCTATTTTAGCATTGTTAAACCATCCATTAACCGATAAAGGTTTAGCACAATTTTTAGCAGATCACAAAAAAGCAAACGGTTAATTTTTGATAAATAAAATTTTTAAAGGTCGGTTTTATACCGACCTTTTTTGTTTATTTATGTTGAAGAATTAAAGCTTAACTCTGATAATTAAACATATAAACGGTTGGCTTTTACATCCAAAAGTAAGTCTACCTTATTGGTTTCAGGTTAATGTAAAATCATATTCGGATTGTTATCGATAAGTAACTTATAATTAGCGTCACCAATAATATTATCCAATTAAAAATTTTGACAAATTTAAAATACTTAGGATAATGTACTTCATCAAAGCGCGGCCAAAATACTTTAATCGGGTTGGTTTTGTATTGAGGTATTATTCCTGTCCACTGTGTTAATCTTAATAATAGTGTTATAGGGATTGATACAAAATACAAAATATATCTGTAAAATGAGCTAAACTCCGAATGTGTTAGTACATTGGATTTGTATAATATTGGACAAACAAAAGCAATTAATATAAGCAAGCTTATGTTGAATAGATGAATGCAATTAAATTGCTTTTCAGTGATGTTGATTTTGTTCATTATAAATTGCTGTAAATGAATTTTAATAATATTAATTATAAAATTAACATTTCTTTACCTCATCATCAATTCAAAAGTGTCGTTCAATACATCACTGGTTTTCATTACCAAAAAACCATCTAAGGAGTTGTTGAATTTAGGGTCGATATTAAAGGCAATAATTTTAGCATTTTGTCTGAGATACTTCTTAAGTAATACAGGTATTTTAGTATGCGTTTGTTCAATATCAGTAATCATATTGTCCAATGTCCTAATATTATCTTTCGACATTTCTTTTAAT
>CALPIR020000264.1 GCA_943323675.2 Chitinophaga pinensis
ATCAGATTTTAATTGTTTGTCTTATGCGTTCCTTTCTTATCCACGAGCTTATAATTTGGCAAATGGAAATCAAAAATTATTTGAGGTTACCCACCAGCGTGGTGGCACAAAATCATACTTGCAAATAACCAACGTAGCCATTAATGCTGGAAACGCGTATGCTTATGACTTAACATCGAATAAGCGTATTCGCACAATATTGACTAGTGGAACATCAGAGTTTGTGGTCAATAATGATGGCCGCGCTCACCTTGTATGGTTATTTGATAGCAGCCAGGCAATTAATATTAACAATATAAAATCGGTTCAATTCCCTTCAATAAATCCATCATTAAACTACGGGTACATTATTGTTAGTCATCCAGTTTTAGAACCTGCTGCAAATAATTACAAAGATTACAGGTCGCAAAAGTTTACTACACTTAAAGTATACAGCGAACAACTTTATGATTATTATTTTTTCGGTAATCAACATCCGCTTGCTATCCGCAGATTAATGAAGCATTTGGTAAATGAGCAAAGTGTAACACCAAGTTATTTGTTAATGGCTGGTAGAGGATATCAAAATGATAAGGCTCGTTTCTACAGTATTTCATCGCAAAATCCAACTACTTATTACAATAAAAACTTAGTTCCTGCAATAGGTGTTCCTGGTGCAGATGCACTGTTTAGTTTTAATATTAAAGGAAACGGATTTTATGCCGAAGTGCCTACTGGGCGTATTCCTGCATCAAATAACCTTGAATTGCAGAATTATTTAAATAAGGTAATAGCTTACGAAAATAACCCTGATAGTATACAGCCTTGGCGTAAAAATGTGTTGCACGTAAGTGGCGGTTCAAAAGAAAGCGAACAATCTTATTTTAGATCAATACTGAGTTACAACGAAGGAATAATAAAAGGCGAAAATATTGGTGCAAAAGTTTCCGTTTACGGTAAATCAACCAATTCTCCTACACAAGATGATTTGAAAGAAAGAATCGTTGCAGAACAAAATGCGGGTGTTAACTTGGTTTCATTTTTGGGTCATGCATCATTAACCATCCTCGATGTTGATATGGGTAATGTAGATGATTTGAACAATACCAATAAGTATCCGCTTTATTATTTCAGTGGTTGTAATGTAGGTAATGCTACAGAGGTAGATCCACAAACTAGTGGCGGAATAAATGCTAAAAATTATATATGCTCAGCCAACAAGGGAGCTATAGGTTGGTTGGCACATTCTAATTTTACCTTCGATGGTTTTTTACCTCCATTGGTGAATAATTTTTATGCGCAATATACCCAAGTTAACTATGGTGCCTCTGTGGGTAAGATTATGTACGAGGTAACCAAATTATTAACCAACAACAATGTAACTACTAAGTCACACAACTTACAATGGGTGCTTCAAGGAGATCCCGCAGTAGTCATTTATAGTCCGTCAGCTCCAGATTACACAATCGGTAGCAGTGATGTATTTGTAAAGAACTCAAGCTTGTCAATTCAAGACGAGTTTATAGATTTAGGTTTTGTGATAAATAATTATGCTAAAACTTCGGTCGATTCTTTTTCTGTAAGTATAAGTAGGCGGTTGCCCAATAATCAGTTAATAACCTATCCGAGTATACGTTGCGGCAGGGTGTTAAATAAAGACACTTTTTATTTAAGGGTTGAAACATTAGGAGAGTTGGCACTAGGCAACAATATTTTTGAGTTTAGGGTTGATGCCAATAATGAAGTACAAGAATTGTTTGAAAACAACAACACGTCTACCAATACCATATTTATACCTGGTAATGGATGCTCAATCTTGTATCCTCAAGTGGATGGTGTTGTAGGTACTGATACCGTTTGGCTAACGGTTCAAAATAATAATGTAGCCAATACCCAAAATGAGTTTATTATCGAGGTGGACTTAGAACCAAGTTTTACATCACCACAAAAAATTAACAGTGGGGCAGTAAGAGGAGGATCGTTTTTGCAATGGCCTTTTAAACATGGAGCAACAGATACCACCACTTATTATTGGAGGGCACGATTAAATTTAACTGAACAACAAGGCGGAAGATGGGTTAATGGGGTATTTACTTTTATACCTGGTCATGAAGATGCATGGATGCAACGCACTTTTGCCCGTGTAATAGACTTAACCAAATCAAACCTATTACAAATAGATAGCCTGAATAAAAGAATTGATTTTAGCGATAACTCTGCGGTTATAGATGTTAGAGCAAATAGAATTGCACATGGTGCAAGGGGTTTGTTTTATGAAGGCGAAAACCAAAATCCTGGATCGTTGAGCTGTATTAGTAATGGTTTTTTTGCCATTGCTATTGATAAACGTACGCTGCGTATGTTCATCAATCCGCGTTTCCCAATGAATTGTGCTAATGTAATAAACAACAATAGTAACTCTGGATTACGTAAATTATTCTACTACGGTTTTCCTAATTCAACTCAAGGGCAAGCAGATTTTCAGCGGTTTGTTGATTCTTTAGATGCTGGAACTTATGTAGCAATTTGGAGCGTGTATAACAATGGGAATGCCACTTGGTCGCCACAAATGCGTAATGCTTTTGCCAAGTTAGGTTCAATAAAAGTAGCTAATGCAAATAACCCCAATGCAGCGTTTAGTATGGTGGGTATTGCGGGTGCACCAATAGGCAGTATTGCAGAGGATACGTTAAGTTTATTAACAACAGATACAAATGCTGTTGCAAATACAGTATTGTATGGTAAATGGTTTACAGGTAATGGTACAAGCAGGATTATTGGTCCTGCTATTAGTTGGAAAAACATTGGATTTAAATTTAGTGGCACAGAAAACGATGGTAACGACTACAATAAAGTAAGTGTAATTGGGGTGAGCAATAATGGTGTTGATACTTTAATTGTAGATGAGGCTGTTGCAGAACAAGACCTGTCGTTTATTGATGCTTCTATTTATCCGTATTTAAAGTTAAAGTTTAATTTATTTGATACCACTTACCGCACTCCCGATCAAATTTATTATTGGACTGTAAGGTATACCCCTGCTCCAGAAGGTACAATTTCTGTTGCTGATGGATACAACTTTTATGCAGCTAATTTAGACCAAGGCGATTCTTTGAAACTTACATTAGCATTTAAAAACGTATCTAAAATTGGGTTTGATAGCATACCTGTTTTTATGCGAATACTTGATCAAAACAGGGTACTTAAATACTCTAAACATGAAAATTTAGGGCAAC
>CALPIR020000265.1 GCA_943323675.2 Chitinophaga pinensis
AAGATTGTTTTGTTTCCAGATGGGGAAGATCCTGATAGTTATTGTAAGAAAGTTGGCCCGTTGGCTTTTGGAGCTTTTTTAGACGAACAAAGGCAAGATTTTATTTTATTTAAAGCTTCTTTACTTCTAGGTGATGCGGGCAATGATCCTATAAAGCGTGCTGAATTAATAAAAGACATTGTTAATAGTATCAGTAAAATTCCAGATGCGTTTAAAAGGAGTACTTTTTTAAGAGAGACTGCAATTCTATTGAAAATAGACGAACAGTTGCTTATTAGTGAAGCGAATAGGTTAGTAAGAGGTAATATTCAAAAGCAACCTAGGTTAGAAGAATTTCAGTATTCGCGACCCTCAACTGAGCAAGATTTATTAATTGAATCTGTTCAAGAATTACAACTTCAGGATGTTCAAGAAAAAGATTTAATTCGGGTAATTCTAAATTATGGCGACAAGCCTTATAGTGAAGCCTTTGAATCGGTTGCTCTTTTTATAATAAATGAAATAGCATTGGAGGAAATAGAAATAGAGCATCCTATTGTGGTACAAATTCTTTCTATTATCCATCAGCAAATAACAGATGGTAGCATAAACTTACAGTATTTTGTTAGGCATGAAGACCCTATTATTACAACTTTTGTAGCTGATATTATGTCGAAAGACATAGATGTTAGTCCTAATTGGCATATAAAGTATGACGTGTTTATTGACCCTGTTGGATATAACTTTAAAGAGGATATAGATTCTGCATTATTAAGGTTAAAGATAAAGCATGTGGAAAAGTTAATGAAACATAATCAAGAAGAATTAGACAATTTTGAAAAAAAGGGAGATATGGAGCAAGTTGACATGCATGTGCATGTACATATGCATTTAACACAAAAAAGATATGAGTTGACGAGAAAAATTGAAACAACAATAACCCGCTAATCTAGTTTAACTTGTTTGCATGAAAGTTTATTTTTAACGTAAAGAAATAAGAGGTTGAGGTCGATAATTTATTTATTAATTTTTATGGGCGGAACTGTAGGTGCCCAACCTATTGCAGATTTTAGTGCGTCTGTAAGATCTGGATGCAGTCCACTGAGTGTTCAATTTTCTGATTTGTCATCGGGAAATCCGACTTCATTTTCTTGGAGCTTTGGCAACGGTAATATCTCTACATTTCAAAATCCGTCAGCAATTTACATTGTACCAGGTACATATAATGTATCCTTAACTGTTTCTAACGCATCAGGAAATGATGTAGAAACCAAATCTGCATATATAACAGTTTTTTCATCCCCGATTGTAGATTTTTCGACTACTATTACTGGAGGATGTGTTCCGCTTTCTACACCATTATCCAATAACACAACAATAGGGTCTGCACCAATAACAGTTTGGTTATGGGACTTTGGTGATGGTAGTATTGGATCTACACAATCTCCCACACATGTGTATACAACAGGAGGTGCTAAAACGGTGTCTTTAACAGCTACTGATGCCAATGGTTGTTTTTCAACGATAACAAAAAATGCATTTATTAATCCAACGCAAAGCCATAATGTAGATTTTACTGTTAGTAATCCAATTGTGTGTAAAGGACCCAATAATCAAACTTTTATTCCAACGGTTAATCCGCCAAGTGCCTCTTATACATATGAATGGACAACAAGCAATGGACTTACATCGTCAGCTATTTCGCCCTCATTTAACTTTACTAACTCAGGAGTTTTTGGTGTGTTTTTAAAAGTTAGCGCGCCTTCTGGTTGTGCAGCATTTGCTAATAAAAGTTCTGCAGTTTACATTGTAAATACTCAAGCCAATTTTGATCTACCCAGCCCCCCGTTTTGTAGTGGTCAACAATATTTATTTAAAAACAAATCTACTCCTGATACATCTTTAGCTACATTCAAATGGACCATTAATAATGGGAACCTTACAAACGATAAAGACTTGGCCAATATTTTAAATGCTGGTAATCTGTCGATAAAATTAATTACAGAAATACGTGGTTGTACAGATTCTATTACTAAAATAATTAATGTAAACGCCAAACCTATTGCCAGTTTTATAAAACAACCAACATCAATATGTTTTGTTCCTGTTGATGTGGTATTTAATTCAACTTCGGTTGGTAGTGGTTTATCGCACAAATGGAATTTTGGAAATGGAGACTCTTCATTTGCATCTACAGATACTACAAGATACATCATGCTTACAAACCATAACATAAAGTTAGTTGTAACTGATGTTAATGGTTGTTCCGATAGTTCAGAACAGCAAATCAGTGTATCTAGCCCACAGGCATTGGTAAATGCGTTAAATTCTAAAAAAGGATGTAAGCCATATCAAACAGTTTTTAGCATAAGTAACCCTGGTATTTTCACTTCACTACTTTGGGAGTATAATGGAGGAACAATCGGCACCGCTAGTTCATTTAATTACACCTTTAATAATGTAGGAAGACATGTGGTTAAGTTAACGGCAATTACTGCAGCAGGTTGTAGGTCTGAAGTTTTCGATACAATATGGGTTGGTGACACGATTACATTTGATTTCGTTGCGGATAAATTTAATGGATGTTATTCACAGATTAATCCTGTCACATTTACACTAACAGAAAATAGTGGAGTTCCTAATCTTGTTTATGCTTGGTATTGGAAAAATGGATCCGCAGATGTAAAAAATCCTGTAGTTAATTTCACTGATACTGGGTTTTACAATATTAGAGCCAAGATTGTATATAATGGTTGTTCAAGCGAATTAGAAAAATTTAACTATATCAATATTTTACCCGCGCTTGCCAGGGTGACAAATCCACTAGTTGGTTGCAGTCGAGATACCCTTACGTTTGATGCTACTTCTTCTGCAGGAGCAAATCGGTATTTATGGCTTTTTGGTGATGGAGATACTTCGAATACAATCGTTTCAAAGCATTTTTACGACACAACAGGGAATTATCAAGTTAAGTTAATAGCCCTAGATACTTTAACAAATTGTAGAGATACAGCAGAGTTAACTTTGCTTGTTCCTGACCTACCTGGCATAAACTATACCGTAAGTGATACCATAGGCTGCAGTCCGCTTAGTATAACTTTGACTAATACAACGGTGTTAGGTACTTTTGCTGCAGCCATAACAAATACTGATTGGACATTTACCAGTGGCGAAATCACATCTGGATTTAGTATTATTGATACACTTTATACTTATGGTTGGAAAGGC
>CALPIR020000266.1 GCA_943323675.2 Chitinophaga pinensis
TAAATACCATAGTTTTCATATATATACTTTATCCACTTAGCAGGAACACCGGAATATTGTCTGATTACATTTACCTTCATGTTCTTTAGCAACGACATTTCGTTATCTAAAGCAGCCATAATCAAATCATCCGATTGATTCCATAAACTGTAATTATAGTTTTTACCAATTGGGAAATAATCCCAATTCATCCCATTAATGAAAGTCTCTTTTTCGTTTATAGTAAGTATATAACCATTACCTGATTGAACAACTTGTACCTTATCGTTTTGTGCTGATGCAAAAACAGGTAATAGGCATAAAATATATTTAAGGATTTGTTTTTTCATTATGTATCAATTTTGTTATGGGCATGTGTTGATTCTTCAAATTTGTGAATCAAAACAATGCTATTGATTTTAATTATGGTTAAATTTACTATAACTAAGGTAATAAAAAAAAATCTTAGCAAAGAAGTTTTTTGTTTTGCTAAAATATAAAGTATTATAAGTTGTTTAAAAGCAGTATTTTAACATTCTTTTTTGATTAAGTGCCTACTTCATTTGTGTTTTATTTCTTTTAATGTTTAGGCTTCTAAAGCTTTAATAAATGTAAATTATCGAGGTAGTTTACCATACTTTCCAAGCTTGGTTAACCAATTAAAATGGTATATAAACTTATTGAGTGTTAAACTTGAAATTGCTTATAGAAAAGACTTAAAAGCGGTGTAGTTTTATTTTTTGCCAACAGTGGCCATCATTGAAAATGAATATCAGGTTAAACCCGTTTGTTGATATTTTCTGGAAGAATATCTTAAAAAAAAACGACATAAATTTATAGTGAACTAACAATTGAATGGTAAATCAAATCATAAAAAAATCACTAGGATTAAACAGTTGATTTTCACTTTGCATAAAATTAAAGAAATAATCAATAGGAACGTTTTTTTTCAAGAACAACAAAATGCACTTATTAGTAGCTATTCCCTTTATGTTATGATACGTAAATATTGATGTTAAGATACGTTTGTTTTAACCATCTAGATGCATGCAAGTTTTCGGGCGTAATGTTACTCTAAAACTTCACCAAATCGCCAGTTAACCTCTGCAACTCAGTTTCGTTAATTTGTGCTTCGTATTGTGCATTTAATAAGCGGATCTGGCTGTTTAATAAGTTTAACTGTGCATCGCGTAGCTCCATACTTGTTATTACTCCAACTTTATATTGTTCGTTCGCAATATCAAAGTTTTCTTGCGCTACTTTTTCGTTCTCATTTTCGAATGCAATAAATTGAATGCTCAATAGGTAATTGTTGTAGGCATGTTGCACTTGATTTTGTATACGGGTTAAAGAGTCTTTATAAACCAGCTCATTCGATTTTAAATTTAGACGTGCATTTTGCAAACGCTTATTTACATCAAACCCATTAAATAAATTAACGCTCACACCTGCTCCGTAATGAAAACCATTATTTTGTGCCGATTGTAAAAATCCTGCTTCAGACTTTTGTCGGTTATAGTTGTAGCCACTTTTTAATTGTATGGTTGGAATACGCTCGGCTTCAATTTCTTTCACACTTAATAAACTTACTTGTTGATTTTTTTTAGCAATCATTAAGTTGGTGTTTTGTCCATTTATTTTATTTAGTAAATCATCCAACTTGTATATTTTAGGTTCAGGTATTTTTTCCTCTATCGTAAAGCTCACATTCAAATCTCTACCCAATAATTGGTTTAAATTGGATTGGTTGTTTTTGTAATTATTCTCTTGGCGCATTAAAGCTGCCCTGTCGGTATTTAAATCTACTTGCGCTTTCAACATTTCAGTTTTAGCACTTTTTCCGGCTTTATATTTTTCAGTTGCTATAGCTAATCTTTTCTCACTGTTTTTAAATGCATCTTGGTTTGATGCCAGTTGTTGTTTGGCCAACAATACATCATAATAAGCTTTGGTAACACGCATAAATGTTTGCTCAATGTTACTGCGCATTTTCAGTTCGCCAACTTGTTGTAATTCTTCCAAACGGTTTTTTGTTGCAAACATTTTAAAGCCATCAAAAATGGTCCATCCCAACTCAATATTTGCATTTAGGTTATTACTTTTTGCAGCATCACGGTTGTTTTCTGTCCCGTTTAAAAATTCCTGTCTGGTATCAATAACTTGATTGTCTTGGTTAATTGTACCTATTACTAATGGTAACATTCCTGCAGCTCCATATCTGTTGTTATTGGAACTAATTGCTGCATCATTTTTTGCTACTTGTATTGCGTAGTTGTTTTCTAACGCCATTTTTAATGCACCACTTAATGTAAGAACTTGTTGGGCTGAAACACTTACGGATAAAACTACTAACGCAATAAAAGCCGAGAATTTAACCGCAGAGTAACGCAGAGTTTCACGCAGAGCTATTTGAGGCATTGTCAACTGAGAGAACGAGTAATCAGAGATTTCGCAGTTTACTTTTTCGTCTCTATTGAGCTTTGAATTATTAGAATAATTTTTCATTGTTATATTCATCATTAAGATGGTATATCTATATATCAACATGGATTTATTTTTTATAGTTATTAGCAACACGTTTGATTCCATTTTTTAGTTTTAAAACATTGAAGTTTATTAATAATCCAATTTCACAGTTAGCTAACTTCAAATAGGTAATCATTTGTGCTAGATGTAAATCATTTAATTCCTCAACTGCTTTCAATTCAACAACTATTTTATCTTCTACTAATAAATCTATTCTGTAACCCACATCAAGTGTCGTTTTTTTGTATAATAACTGTAATGGATGTTCCTTTTTTACCTTTAAGCCAAGTTCCTCAAGTTCGCTGAACAAACATGCTGTATAAGCAGACTCAAGTAAGCCAGGGCCAAGTGCAGAATGTACTTGGATAGCTGCACCAATTATCAAGTTAGTTATTTCATTTTCTTTCATAGGTTAAACAATTATTCAGAATGAATACTCAGCGTTCTCGGAAGGAAATAGACCAAGTCCTCTTTTTCTCTGCGAAAGCCTCCTTTACCTCTGCGGTAAAACCCCGAGTATTTTTCTTCAACTTAGTTTTCGTCATTAGCTGCATGCATTTTTTCACGGATGTTACCACGTGATAAATAACTGTAAACAGCAGGGATTACATACAAGGTTAATAATCCTGAGAAAACCAATCCACCAATAATTACAATACCCAAAGATATGCGACTAGTAGCA
>CALPIR020000267.1 GCA_943323675.2 Chitinophaga pinensis
AAATACGCCATAATATGAAGATACACCAGGTGTAATTTCATTATTACGTATTTTTTGATCGGCACGGCTAGTCAAATAAATTCCATAGTAATATGGATTGGTAATCACATTTGAATCGATTTGACAACGTAATGAATAATTGTTGATGATATTTTGACCACCCAAGAAAACAGCCATACTTCCATTTAATAGGCTGTTATTAGCAATATTAATGTCTGTAGCATTTGTTCCTGATGCACCATAGATTAATGCATTTGCATCACTTGATGAGGTTACATTCATTCCTTCAACAATGTTATTGCGAATACGGATATTTGCAGAATTAACAGATCCAGCTAAACCTAATTGAAATACACGCCCGTTTGTGCTATTTGTATTTCTAATTGTCATGTGTTCGAAATTAACGTACTGTGTACCATTAAATGTTACCACATAGTTAGTTGCTGCACTTGTTGGTCCAAACGTTAAAATAACATTATTGCGGTTAAGTGTTGTAGAGCGGAAAGTTACTCTGTTAAGTGCACTAGTCCCAGGTATTATTCCAAAAGTCAACTGTTCGTTATATGTACCATTGGATACATCAAAGGTAACTGCACCAAGCGCACCACCACATTGAAGTGCATTAATTGCATTAGTGAAGGTAGTATAGTTTCTTGGGCCTACACCAGAAGGGTTAATCGTGTATACACCTATCAAGCCTGGACAGATGTTCAGGTTAAATGTATCGTTTGCCATATTTGCATCAACATTGGTATTTGGAGATGAAGTATAAGCTCTCATTAATATACTTCCACCTGTGTAATTAAACTGTTGACTAGTTGCACCAACACCTGATGTAGCATTATAGGTAATGGTATCAGTACCATTAGGTAAAATAGTACCAGTGTATAATTGACTATGAGTGGTTGTACCTGAAACATAAGTAACATTTACAGAAGTAATTGTAGCTAATCCGTGGTTTCTTATCACAACCCTAACATCCGTTAAACCTGTATCGATAGGAGCTTTAGGTAAGGCAAAAGAGATTACCCCAGCATCATTTGCAGGTGGTGAAAATTCGCTAACACCTATATCTGGTGTTGTGGCACTTCTTAAATTACCATCAATATCTGTTGTTATCCAACTATTTCCTTTACCAATATTGTTAAATGGAATGGTGGTTAATCTGAGGTTATTGATACTCGTAAAACTTGGGTTTAAAAATATTGAATTAGAGTCGTTTCCAATAGCCGGTAAGGTTTGCCAATTTGCAAATGTTTGCGTTATTTGGTTATTAGAGCGGTATGGGTATGTTCCTAATCCATAATAAACATTATTATTTATGGTCCAATTTAATCCAATTTGTGTAATTGGGAATAGTGCTCCGCCATCACCTATCCATGCACAATAACCTGCATTAGGGTTATTGAAAACATTATTAATTACATCAACAGTATTATATAATGAAGCGTTATTGCTAAACAAGTAAAATGTTGTAGCTGTAGAACTTCCTGAAGTAATGTTTATTGCGTTGTGTGCAAAGACCAATTGAGTTGGATAACCCATAAAAACACCATATGCTGTATTTGCTGCTGCTCCAATCTGAATCATGTTATTTGAAATTACTGACTTACTTGTAAGTGAACCTTGTGGGTAAATCGTATAAATTGCATAACCTCCATTTTGACCAGAGAATTCATTTGCATTAACAACCATTCCTTCTCCAGAATAACTCATGTATAAGCCATAGCTAAATGTTGGATTTTGTTTGCCACCTCCAATTAATTTGTTTCGCTCAAACAAGGTTCTCTCAATACCGTTAAAATATGCTAAGAAGTAGTATTGATCAAAGAAGAAAGAGTTTGTAATTCTATTCCCTGCTGATCTAGTTGCGTTAGGAGCCATCATTGTTAATCCATAGTATCCTCCAATAAATGAAGAACTATCAATAGTTAATGCGCGGGCATTTATAAATGTTGAAGATGTTGGACTAGTAGATAATGAGGTTACCTCAAAAGCATTTATTAAAGTAGAAATAGTATTAGATGTAACTATGAATGCACATTTGTTAAAAGTTATACTGTCAGCGCTATTACCAGATAATCCAATGATTTGAACAGCTACTGCATTTGATGATCCGCTATTAACAATTTTGAAGTTACTAAAAGAGATGTTATCAGTACCAGTTATAGAAATAGTAGCTCTATCATTAGAGGCAGCTCCTGCAAACGTAATTGTTGTGTTGGATGAATCAGCACCCACAAAACTTAAACGGTTACCTGCCCCTAAACCTGAAATATTTGAAAAACTTAACTTTTCATTGTACGTACCTGATGAAACATTAACAGTAACATTTCCCGCCATTCCGCAAGTTTGTAATAATTGTACAATTGCACCAATTGTTTGGAAATTGCCATTGCCATTCGGTAAAGCAGGGTTTACTGTTAAATTGCCGCTTAATGGCGTACAGAAAGTTTGTTGAACCGTATCATTAAAACGTAAGATATCTGTTGTTGAGTTAGGTAATGAACTCCAAGCTTTGAATGTATATAATCCTGAAGTTGCAAAGTTATAAGTTCCTAAAGCAGCAGAAACAGTATCGTTAGTAACTAAACTACCCGACCAGCTTGCACCGGTTTGATTCACCCCATTCACCTGCCAATCAATATTTGAAGATATCAATGTAGCTGAACCATAATTCTTAATTACTGCGTTCACATTTTGAACTCCCAAACTTAAAGGCATTGTTGGTGATGAAAATCCTATAATTCCAGCATCATTAGGAGATACAGCAAACTTGTATGCGCCAGGATCTGGCAATGAATCATGAGGTGCACCTGTAATATCTGTTGGTATTATTGAACGTAAATCAGCACCAATATTATTTAAACTATCAGCACCTGGTGTAAACGGTGCTTGTGTAAATGCTGTTCTGAAATTAGGATTTGCGAATACACTGAATGAATCGAGTGGGTTTGTTGGAATTGCTAACCTCCAAGCCGCTAAATCTATTTGATTAATAGCATTGTAGTTACCTACAAAGTTATTTGTACTTCCACTTGGTACACCGAATGATAAACCGTTGTTTCTAAAGTCATATCCAGTTGTACTTGTTGATGCTAAATACATCAAATATTTTGTCCCTGTTCCACCTCTGTTAATATGAAAAATATTGTTTTTAACACGCTGGTAACTTGG
>CALPIR020000268.1 GCA_943323675.2 Chitinophaga pinensis
ACTGTTGAAGGAATAAGAAATCAACGCTTTGTTGATACAGAATCGCACCGCCCTAACTCAACCGATCAAACAAAAACACAGACCATTTACATTAAAACCTCCGAATCAAAAACATTAGGAAATAAAGCACTACAAAAAAGTAGAAAGGTAGACTTTGTACAACTAGGTAACGAAATTAAAGTTACGCCATTTGGCTATTCACATTTTCCGTTAACGGTAGAAGCCAATATCAATAGTTTAGCGACAGGTTCGCCACTAGCAAATATATTTATGCGTGGTAATACCGAATTTGAGAATGGTACATCGGTAAACTATCAACTTCAAACATTTTTTACCAATAATTATTATACCAGTAATTATTTAGACTACACGAATTATTTTGTAGGGATTAACAACAGGAAGTATACTGTAGTGTTGGGTAATATAGGAGGTATACCTGAGGCAAATGCAACCATGCCCGTACCAGGAAAAGGAGCAGGAGCTATTTATCGTGTTAATCAAAAACATAGTTTTGGAACATTTTATACCAAAAGCCCAGGATTGTTTAATAACACACGCTTTGGCACCAATAATACAGAAGGCTTCGGATTTTCTTACGGATTAAAACTAAAAACATTTACACTTAATACCGCATTTACCAGAGCAGATTATAGAACATACGGTTATGCAACCGATTATTGGGGTATAAATACAAACAAGACATTTTTTGCCACCCAATCCATATCACTAGGTGGAATGATATCTAACAACATTTTAAATTCAGGAAACAGCACATCAGGTTTCATAGTTAGGGGCTCACATTCGGGTCAATATTTAAAGAACAGACGATTAAATTCGAATACATCTTTAACTTATATCTCCAAAAATTTTAGTTACTTGAATAATGGAGATGGTTGGATAGGTTCTTTTAATTCGGGATACAATGCTGGTACAAAAATAGGCATACAATTAAACAGTAACTTTAATAAACGGATATTGTATTTTTCTATATCACCTAATAACATTAAGGGAACAAGCTATTTTAATTTAAACAATCAAGTAACCATTAACCGATCTTTTGCTACCAATTTTATTTCCGGTTCCGTATTTCATAATATTTCTACAATAAATGGTAATGAGTTAAGATCAAGAGGTATTAGCTTGAATGTGGGTAGTTTTGAGTATGAGAAGAATAAGTTGTATTCTGGCTCTGTTATGGCAGGATACACTAAACCAATGTTCTTAAATCCTGCAAATAATTATTTCTTTTTTCAGCTGTTTGGCATGATGAGGTATAAAGTATTCTCAGGATTTTTAAGGTACTCTTATGGTAATATTGGATCCGCTGGATACAGCTACAACAGTATACTCTATTCGCCACAATTGGTTAACATAAGTTTAAACCACCAGCACCAATTCCGCGACTCCCACTTCATTTTACAACAATTTTTAAGCTACACCTATTACGACCTAAACCAACGTCAAACACTCAGCTATATGCCAGAGATGAGTTTCTATACTAATAACGATTGGCGATTCAGACTTCAAATTGGTTATTACTTAGCAAGTACTAACAATTCGGGGGCATTAATAGTGGCATCTGGAGGTACAACTGGCATATCGGAAGACCAAACAACAGTATCGCAAAATATGATGGCTAATGTAAGCGTGCGCAAAACCTTTGGTATTAAGAATCCGTTTTCTAAAAATAAATATTACTCGGCAAACATTAAAGCATTTGTTGACATTAATGGCAACAGAAAGTTTGATAATGACGAATACTTATTAGAGAATGTAGTTGTAAGGATAAATGGTTGGGATGTACTTACCAATCAAAAAGGTGATGCAAAATTACTGAATATACCGGGTGGCTTGTACGAGATTTCTGCATTTAGCCTAGATGATGTGAAAGATTACTTCCCGAACATAGCAGATACTATTGTTATTGCTCGTGATTATACTGATAAAGAATACATAGCAATACCTTTTGTTAAAGGGGTTAAGATATATGGTAAAGTTGTTGTTGATAGAGATTTACTATCACAACAAATGGAAATGATACCGGAAATAGGCGGGATAAAAATTTCGGCAGAAAATGGCAAAGTAGTTCATGCACTTACCGAAAGTGATGGTTCGTTTGTTTTTTATGCACCATACGGTGATTACACCATCATTTTTGATGAGAAGGTTTTAGGTACAAGGTACCGTTTAATGGAAAATAATATTCGGGTTAAAATAGATAAAGATGTAGAAAGCATTTTTGTTACATTTAACATTATAGAAAAAAGAAGGAAAGTGGCAGTCAAAAAATTTGGTGCTAACGGCAGCATTAAACAGAACGATACTACAGCCATAAGCAAAAACACAACAGTTATACCTGCACCTAGGGTAAATAATAATGAGCCTAATACTGCACCACAAAAATCAAATGTAGAACAGCCTACAATAACTGACGAAATATTGGACAACTTCTTAAGAGACAAAATTGATGTAGCCAATACAAATGGCTTAGTATACACGGTTCAAATTGGTGCTTTTATGAAGCCACTTAACCCTAGTGCTTTTAATAACATAAATGATGTGATGTTTGAAGTGATAGGAAACAATTTTGTTCGTATTATGTCTGGTCAGTTTACTAACGAAGCCGATTGTATTAGAACACTAACAGATTTAAGCGCAAGAGGGTTTAATGATTCATTTATATCTGCTTACTACAAAGGCAAACGTATAACTTTAGATGAAGCAAGGCAAATTAAAGGCAGATAATAAAAAGCCTTTATCTGAATATATTTTTTGAATTTAACTGATTAGTATAATTGGGTTTTCTTGTGGAATAAAACCGCCAATTACTGTTAATGTGATGTTGTGCTCCAACCCTAAATTAATGATATCAGCCACATGTTTCCTATCAACAGCCACTAATAATCCACCATTGGTTTGCGGGTCGGGTAATAGCGTAAACGCCTCCATTGCATCCACTGATTCTGCTATGTTTACTTTCTCGCTATATGCATTCCAGTTTCTATATGTTGCATCTGGCACAATTCCTTGTTTTGCGTAATCAATGGCAGCCTGTAACTTTGGTATTGATGCATAGTTAATGTTGGCCGTTAAATTACTTCCTTCGCTCATTTCAACCAAATGACCAAGCAATCCAAATCCTGTTACATCAGTCATGGCATGAACACATTTTTC
>CALPIR020000269.1 GCA_943323675.2 Chitinophaga pinensis
CTTAGTTTAGTTTGGCCAATAATTATAACCATAATAATTATTGAATATTCTAGGTACTAAGATATTGATTTGAGTATCGCATTAATAATGAGTTGTTTCGTTTATATGATACTATTAATAGCTTATAGATTACGTAAAATAATTTAACTAAATTGGTTAGTTAAAAAAAGAAATTAGCATAATGAAAAATAGTTTTCTATTATTGACAGCAATTGTTTTACTGTCCTCATGTTCGCAACAACAGTTTGCATTCAGAAAAAAAATTGCTGTTAACCACACCGATAAGGTTACAGTAAAAACGCAACCCCATAATACCAATGATAATTCCATTGATTATACTTCTAATGTTGAGGCCAGTGAGCAAATAGCCTATAATGAGCCACTTTCATTTGTGGCTCAGCAAGAGGAGTTGGCTTCAATAAAAACAGCTGTATTGCCTGACGATACCATCAGAAAAAAGTACAAATTTGATGAGGAGAAAAAACCTAATGACCCAAATTCTGAGTCAGACCCTAAAAGTGGAAATTACAATATAGATAGCCAGGCCGATAAAGACGCCTTAATAGGTTTTATACTTGGACTTGCAGGGATATTCTTTATTCAATTAGCAGCTATTCCTGGTTTAATATACAGCATACGCGGTTTAAAATCATATAAACGAAAGGGACTTGCAACTGCAGGGGTAGTTATCAATTTAGTTGTTATTTTACTTCTTGTATTATTGTTTATTCTCCTCTTTGTTTTGATAGCAAGTCTTTAAATTTAAAGCTGTGAGTGCTTTTCAAAGAACGAATTAAAGCCTTTGGAGGAATTATATTCATTAAAATTAACTGCAATTATTTACTTTCGCTTGTATGAAAAGTGAGTCGAGAAATATTGCTGTGTTAGGTGGTGGGAGTTGGGGAACAGCCATTGTTAAAATGCTTACCGAACAACTTAGAAACAATACGGGCAAAATAAATAAATTGCAATGGTGGTTGCGTAAACAAGAAACTGTTGATTATGTGATAGCCAATCACCATAACCCAAGCTACATTAGTTCGGTTGAAATACACCCAGAGTTGGTTGAAGTAACCAGCGATATTAAGCATGTCGTTAACACTGCAGATATCATGGTGTTGGCTGTGCCTTCTGCCTTTTTAAAAGATGCTTTAAGCACACTTACACCAAAAGATTTTGAAGGTAAATTTGTAGTATCGGCCATTAAAGGTTTGTTGCCGCATAGCAAACAAATAGTTGCCGATTTTATGATGAATGAGTTTAATGTTTCTCACGAAAATTTATTGGTTATCTCTGGACCATGTCATGCCGAAGAAGTTGCTGCCGAAAAATTATCTTACTTAACCATTGCAGGTAAGAATAAAGAGGTTACAAGTTACTTTGCATCGTTATTGGCTTGTCGTTATATACGCACCATTATTTCTGAAGATTTAACCGGAACAGAGTACGGAGCGGTATTAAAAAATATATATGCTGTAGCTAGTGGTATATGCCATGGAGTAGGGTATGGTGATAATTTTCAGGCGGTATTAATTAGTAATGCCATTAGAGAGATGGAAGCATTTTTATATAAAGTGCATGCCCATCCACGCGAAATAAACCACTCTGCTTATTTGGGCGATTTGTTGGTAACGGCCTATTCGCAGCATAGCCGTAACCGTACATTTGGTAACATGTTAGGCAAGGGTTATACAGTTAAATCAGCCCAGTTAGAAATGAACATGATTGCCGAAGGTTATTATGCAACCAAGAGTATGTTTGAGTTAAATGCAGAGGAATTACACATTGATATGCCAATTGCGGAGGCAGTGTATAATATCATTTATAAAAACATGCCTGCTAAAGCAGAGATAGAAAAGTTAAGTGTCAAATTAATTTAACGCATCATGCCTAATCAAGTAGAAGAATTTAATGCATACCGAGCCAAAATGAATGAGAAAATTTTGGCACAAGATAATTTGGTATTAAAACGTTTATTTAACCTCGATACCAATACCTACGAGGATGGTGCACTATCAACCCAAACCAAAGAAATGTTGGGCCTAGTTGCCAGCATGGTTTTGCGTTGTGATGATTGTATTAAATACCACCTAGGTGAATGTAAAGAGCAAGGGGTAACCACCGAACAGATATATGAGATTTTTGCCGTAGCTAACATTGTTGGTGGAACCATTGTAATACCGCATACTCGAAAGGCTGCCGAGTATTGGGAAGAATTGGATAGGACATAAAAAAAGCGATTGAAATTTCAATCGCTTTTTTATTAAATAACCTAAGTTTTAGTTTTGAGGAGCAGGTGTGGTTGTGGTTTCTTTTTTAGAGCTGCAGCAAGATTTTTTCTTGTTTGTACTTGAACCACATTCTTTTTTGTCGCTAGGTGCACAATGCTTCTTTTCTGCTTTTTCTGCAGGAAGTGCATCTTCCATTACAATTGGTGTTGTAATTTCGTGCTTAACCTCGTTACGTACCACCTGAGCTTTTGGAGCTTCTTTTTTAGGAGCAACAGTTTGTGCATTTACGCCAACATATCCTAAACCTAAAAAGGCTGCTAATACCAATAGTTTTTTCATATTACTTCTGTATTAATGTGTTAAACAAACTTAACGAATTTTATTTATATAAAATGCAAGGTAGTTCTTAAAGTTCAGCTAAAATTGTTTTTCCGCCTTTCACTTTCTGGTTTAGCGCTACACTAACCTTTGTTCCCACTGGAAGAAAAACATCAACACGTGAACCAAATTTAATAAAACCCATTTCACTGGTTTGTGCCACATATTCGCCTTCTTTTACATACCAAACGATACGTTTAGCTAATGCCCCGGCAATTTGTCTGAATAACACCTCTGTTCCGTTTTTGTGTTGAATTACTGTTGTGGTTCGCTCGTTTTCGGTTGATGATTTTGGATGCCAAGCTACCAAATACAAACCTTTGTGGTATTTAAAATATTTTACCAAACCACCAATTGGATTGCGGTTTACGTGCACATTAAAAGGCGACATAAATACCGAAATTTGTAAACGCTTACCTTTAAAATATTCGGCTTCTTCTACCTCTTCAATTACCACTACTTTACCATCTGCGGGCGAAATAACCAAGTTATCGCCAATGGTTGGGGTAATGCTTGGATTGCGGAAAAACTGCAACACAATAACCAA
>CALPIR020000270.1 GCA_943323675.2 Chitinophaga pinensis
CTGTCTGTATTGCCTACATAATATCTAGCACCAATAGCCAGTGATTGTTTTTGTTTGCCAATATGGTAAGTATATAAGTGTCGAGCTTCTAGACCATAATTATTGTACTTATCCTGATCAACCAAACGCAGCCCAAACAGACCATTAGCGTCTTTTACATCAGCTGTATTTATAGCATTCATAAAACCAATACTTGATCGTTCACCCTTTAATCCAAAAGCTTTTATGTTTAATTTGTTGTTGTTATTTATTTGATAATCGAAATTTAAAGCCGCAATATTCCAAATTAATTTAAACCAATTTCTGCTACGAATGGATTGTTGGGCATCTGCTTGATACATGGAATCTGTTAATCCACCGGGTTGTTGCACCAGTTGATCCATTCGGGTATACTCGGCATTGATAGTCATCTTTTTTGTGAGTTGGTAACCTAAATTAATATATCCATTCCAAGTTTTATACCCATTATTTATTCTCCACCCATCCGACCTGCGGTAATTCATGTTGGCGTAATAGCTAAACTTTTTATAATTGCCACCTATTGCATTAAAAGAACTGTACATACCAAAACTTCCAAGCGTTTGTGTACTTTCAATACCAAACTTTTTACCACTAACCGATCGTTTTTTAATGTAATTAATTACCCCACCAAATTGGGGTCCATATTGCAAAGAAGCGGCACCTCTAATCACTTCAATTCTATCTAGCGATTCAACAGAAGGGGTGTAATAAGCTTCAGGATATCCGAACGGATCGGCTGCTATATCATAACCATTTTGGCGGGTATTAAACTCCCACATTCTATTGGGGCTTAACCCCCTTGAAGCTATACCCATTTGTACACCGCTGCCATCGCTCTCCCATACATGCATACCAGGCACTTTTGCAAATAATTGTCGCGAGTTGTTTTGAGCAAGGTTTGCAGTAGCAGTAGATAATCGAATAACCTCTGTTTTTTTTCCTGCATATATCACATTATCTTTTATATCGGGCATACGTTCAATGCCTTTGTTTATGATTTGATCTTTTATTTCTACTTCAGGAAGTTGAATGTTATTGCGTAAAACAATATTTCCTAAATCAATATCCTTAGTTTCATCTTTAATCGTGAAAAAACTTAAGGTAACCAACTGACCACCTACTTCAGTTTTTAACTCGTAGCTTCCTTTTAAAAGGTATTGAAAAACAAAAACACCCATAACATTTGTTGTGGTTTGTACACCATTAGTTAAGTACAACATTTTATTGGGCTGCGCCACTTGATTGTCGTTAACCAATATGCCTTTAACATTGGCAGCATGTATTGAACCTAATATCAACGTCAATAAAACGAGAACCAGTACACCTTTTTTCATAAAGATAATTGCGATTTTACTGGAGCAAATATATTTAAATAGATTTAGTCTAAATAAGAATAAGCGTGATATTTATCAGTAAAATGAATTCCCGCAAATAAATAAAGCCGCGAATAACATGTTACTCGCGGCTTTACTAAAAACAAAAAATGATTACTTATTCAATATCCCAAGTATCATATAGGATATTGATCAACTTGTTTTCTATTGATTGCATATCCTCATCTGCCATGGCAACTTCCATTGCAAAGTGCGTTAAAGTATGACGTTCGTCTTCGTTGCTAATGGTATAAAAATGTTCGGCTGTTTCAAGGAAATGTTTTTCATGCTCCTCAACTGGCAACGCCCTTAAAAAAGCTTGTTCTTTTATTAAATCTAATTGTCCATCAAAATGATCATTTAAAAAATCTATAACAACAGCACTTTCTGATTGTTGCACTTTTCCATCGGCCAATGACAATAGCATCAACATATGAAATCCGGCCTCTACTTTACTCATTTTATTTATAAACTGCGTTTGCATAACATTACTTTTTAATCAGGTAGAAAAGGTAAATTATAATTTCTAATCAAACAAATAATTGCGATTACTTTTTAATTGTATTAATAATAATTTTCGCATTACTGTAATTAATAACGGCTTTAAATTTCATAAAAAAATCACTGCCAAGTACACCATCAATTGGTGGTAAATTTATTTGCTTATAGGTTTGATTTACATGGCCAATTGGTAAAACTGCAACATCAAGTTTTTTTAAAGTTAGTTTACCAATTATTACATTTTTTAACTTAACAACTTTGGTTTCCATTTCGGCCACACCTAAACCTACAGATTTACTATCGTTATTTTTTATCTTTTTTTCATGAACGAATTGCAACACACGCTCGCTATCAAAAACTGTTTTACTAGCACCAGTATCAACTAGAAGACGAGCTGTTTTATTACCAATCATTAAGGATACAAACACATGGTAATTCTTTTTCTCTAACTCACAGATATCCAAATTAATTTTATACTTCATCATTTAATTTCATTAGTCATTAAACCTATTAAAGCGTTACAAATACACAATAAAATAATTTGTGTTCTGCAATTCTATTCACAAACCATTAATCAAATTATTAATTAAGACAATCCTTATAGAATCAATAGCGTGTACTTTAATTGATTCAGATAAAAACAAAGAGACGCCTCTAATGGAAACGTCTCTTTGAAAAATAACTCTATAAAAACTGTTTTAGTATTACAATACACCAGTTTCTGTTAGCACTGCATTCATATTGCGAACAGCATCAGCACTTTTAGCAAATTCTGCTTTTTCAGCATCATTTAGGTTGTAATCAACGATTGCTTCCCAACCATTTTTACCAACAGTAACAGGTACTCCAAGGCAAATATCTTTTTGACCGTATTCGCCATCTAGGTATACACAGCAAGGCATTACACGTTTTTGATCGCGCACAATACTCTCTACCAAAAAGGCACTTGCAGCACCTGGAGCATACCAAGCAGAGGTGCCTAGTAATTTAGTTAAGGTAGCACCACCAACCATCGTTGCATCACTTATTTCTTTTAATTGATCAGCGCTTAATTGGTTTGAAACCGGCACACCGTTTAATGTGGCTAAACGAGTTAAAGGAATCATGGTAGTATCGCCATGGCCACCAATTACTGTACCTTGAATATCTGCAGTTGGTTGGTTTAATGCCAAACCTATATAACCTTTAAAACGAGC
>CALPIR020000271.1 GCA_943323675.2 Chitinophaga pinensis
ACTGTTGGTTGCCATCCACACCCATCGCCACTAAACTTACAAGGTGCCGTAGCTGTTTCTTGTAACGCATATTTCTGCCATGTATACCGCAGTGTAATTGATAATCCGAAGTACCCTAACTCAGAAAGTGCTTATAAAAAATGGTACGACCATATCAGTAGTTTTGGTGTTGGACATAAGTTAGGTGTTGATTTATACGGAGAAGGTCAAGGCTTTTTACCGCCATCAACATACTATGATAAAGTATATGGCAGATTCCACTGGAAATCATCAACTACAATATCATTAGCAATTGGTCAGGGCGAATTAGGTATAACACCATTGCAAATGGCCAATGCTACAGCTGTTGTAGCTAACCGAGGTTATTACATTACGCCTCATGTGGTTAAAAGAATAGATGGTAAAACTAATCCTAATCCTGAATACAACAAGAAACATTGGGCTAGTGTAGATACCCAGTATTATGGAGTTGTAATTAATGGAATGCAGGATGTTATTGAACGTGGAACGGGAAGAGTGGCAATGATTCCAGGCATTGAAATTTGTGGTAAAACCGGTACTGCTCAAAATCCACACGGAAAAGATCACTCTGTTTTTTTTGCTTTTGCACCCAAAAATAATCCTAAAATAGCAATTGCTGTTTTTGTAGAAAATGCAGGTTTTGGAGCAACTTGGGCAGCACCAATTGCAAGCTTAATGATAGAACAATATTTAACAGGTAAGCACGATACGCGTAAATATATTTTAGAGCGCATGCTCAAAGGAAATTTAGTACATAAAAATGATACAGCAACAGCAGCAACCCAAACCGGCAAGCATTGATTGGCTAACACTTGTACTATACTTTGTATTTGTGTTAGGTGGATTACTTTGCATTTATGCTTCGGTGTATAAAGAAGATCATCCGATGATTTATGATACCTCTATGAATTATGGAAAGCAATTGATATGGATTGGCTTATCGTTATTTATTGGGATGTTAATATTGTTTGTTGATGAAAAGTTTTTTTACGCATTTGCTTATCCTATTTATGGTATTACCTTATTTTTACTAGTAGCTGTATTGTTAGCTGGTACAACTGTAAAAGGATCTAGTTCGTGGATTGAAATAGGAGGGTTTAGAATGCAACCAGCCGAGTTTGCGAAATTTGGTGCAGCTCTAGCATTAGCAAAATACCTTAGTGGATTTAATATCAAATTTAAAGAGCGAAAAACACAAATCATCGCGTTTACAATTAGTTTTTTGCCATTATTTATTATTCTCTTTCAGAACGAAACAGGTAGTGCATTGGTTTTTGGTTCATTTATTTTTGTGTTGTATCGTGAAGGTTTGCCAGGATGGATTTTGTTTTTAGGCTTTGCCGTAATCATATTAAGTGTATTGGCGCTACTTGTTCCTGCATTGTATTTGTGTATAGCCATAGCTGTTTTGGCTGCTTTGTTTACTTTAGTCATTAGAAGAAACCGTCAGAATATATTAACCGTTATAGGTGTGGCGGCTATCATGATGATTTATGTGAATAGTGTAGACTATGTTTTTGAGCATGTTTTACAAGCGCATCAAAAATCTCGTATCAATGTATTATTGGGAAAAGAAGTTGATTTAAAAGGCGCAGGCTATAATGTTATGCAAAGTAAAATTGCAATTGGTAGTGGTGGATTGTTTGGTAAAGGATTTTTAGAAGGCACACAAAATAAATTCAGGTTCGTGCCCGAGCAAAGTACAGACTTTATCTTCTGTACGATTGGCGAAGAGTATGGATTTGCAGGGTCACTTCTTTTTATCGCTTTATACATGTTACTGCTTTGGCGAATAGTTTATCTGGCAGAGCGACAACGCTATAAGTTTAACCGAATTTATGGTTATAGCGTTGCATCAATTTTGTTTTTCCATTTCCTAATTAACATTGGCATGACATTGGGTTTGATGCCTGTAATTGGAATTCCGCTACCATTTATTAGTTACGGTGGTTCATCATTATTAAGCTTTACTATTTTACTTTTTATATTCATCAGGCTTGATGCAAATAAAGTAAATGAGTTAAGAGGGGCGTTTGATTAGGTCGATTAGCTTTGTTATTTTCTTATTTTAAAAACTTCACATAAAAAAACAAAGGTTTACGTATTATATTCGTTATTCATTAGGTTTTTTGTCACAAATTAATTTATCCAAATTTATGAAAGCACTATTACTAAACCCTTTTAAATGCTACTTAAAAATAAGCGTCTTGTTAATTATAACGAATCTTGTTGGCACAAAAAGCATTTATGCCCAAGCCTTAACAGGAGTAAAGACTATTCCAGGAACATATTCATCACTTAATTTAGCAATTGCTGATTTAAACTCCAATGGCGTTGGAGTTGGTGGAGTAATTTTCAACATAAGTGCAGGATATAATGAAACACTTTTAGCACCATTGGTAGTTACTGTAACAGGATCACTAGCCAATCCTATAATCTTTCAAAAAAGTGGTATTGGCACTAATCCATTAATCACTTCATTCAGTGGTTCGCAATTAGCCTCTTCAACTGGGGCAATAGATATTATGTGGGCATTTGTCGGTAGTGATTATGTTTCTATTAATCAAATTGATTTATTGGAAGCAGCCGCAAATACAACACCAACAACACAAATGGAAGTTGGTTATGGCTTTTATAAAGCCAGTATAACGGATGGCAGTAATAACAACACAATACAAAACTGTACCATCACTTTAAACAGAAATAATAATACAGCATCATCTGGACCTAGATCTAACGCTTCAGGGTCAGTAGGAATTGAAGTAATGGCTTGTACACCAAGTGCCGTAGGAACTACTATAAGTGCCACAAGTATCTCGGGTGCAAGTTCCAACAATAAGTTTTATGCAAATACAATTCAAAATGTAAATTTTGGAATAGCTTTAGGTGGATTTGCTACTGCTAGCCCTTATACTTTAGCAGATTTAAATAATGACATTGGTGGAAATTCACTAGCAACGGGAAATATTATTATTAATTTTGGTGGAGGTGTAGGAGCTACTTCCCAATGTGGAGCTGTTTTTATTCATAATCAATGGAGTTTTAACATTTCG
>CALPIR020000272.1 GCA_943323675.2 Chitinophaga pinensis
AAAAGTGATGCGTTGCACATCGTTTAGTTTTTTCCAAAATAAGGCTTCCAACTCGTCTGTATCCCGAGAAAATTGTTTAACCTTTACTTTGCCATTTAAAAACGATTTTATCTTTTCAATCGGCAATATCAATTCATCATGTATAACCTTGGCAAAATATTGTTTGGCTTTGGTAACACGCTCGTTTAGCAAAGTGCCATTTATAGGTTGATTTTGAAGAATAACCTCTAGCTGTTTTACAAACTTATCGGCAGTTTGTTGTTGTTCTTTTGCCCTATCTAACAAAACAGACGTAACACTTTTAATCATCTCCTGTTCGGGCAGTTTTTTGCTGTTTATTTGCTGATAATAATAATGAATACCAACCATTAATTTACTCCAATCAAATGTTTTTAAAAGTAGTAGAGCGGCAAATTTCGGTTTCTCTTCTTGCAACTTTTGCTCAATAAAACTTGTGCTGTTTTCTTGTTGGGCAAACTGTAAAATACGTGCATCAGATTGCACACTGCTTTGGGTAATGTGCGATAATAAACTAATACCATTTAGGGTACGGCAACGACTCAAAGCCACATAAACTTGGCCTGCAGCAAAAGAACTTCCTGCATCAATCACCACATCATCAAACGTTAACCCCTGACTTTTATGTATGGTAATAGCCCATGCCAAACGAATAGGGTATTGCGTAAAACTACCCAATTCTTCTTCCTCTAGTTTATTGGTTTCTTTGTTTAAGGTGTACCTAATATTAGTCCACTTTTCTTTCTCTATTTCAAATGTTTCTTGCGTATCATTAAACTCAACCCTTATGGTTTCTGAACTAACATATTTTACAGTAGCTAATTTGCCGTTATAATAACGTTTATCAATTCCCGAATCGTTTTTAATAAACATGACTTGTGCACCTGGCTTTAGCTGCAATTCCATTTCGGTAGGTAAAGCTTTTTCTGAAAAATCGCCATTTATAGCCCCATTAAATTTGGTGGTTTTGCCAGGCAATTTAGCCAACTCACGCTGGTTAATGGCATCGGCCATGCGGTTGTGCGTGCTTAGGGTAATGCCTTTAGGTATTTCGTTTATTAGGTTTGAAATGTGCCTCCTACGTAAAATATCTAGGTCGGTGGTGGTTAGTGTATTGTTTCTGATGTTGTTTAATAAATCAACAAACGAAGCTTCTTTTTGGCGGTACACTTCCTTTAACTCAATAAACAATGGAGGAGTTTCGCGTATAACAGGCGCACTAAAAAAAAATGGACTTTCGTATTCCTTACGCATCAATTCCAATTCATCGTCAGATACAACGGGAGGAAGTTGAAATAAATCGCCAATAAGCAACAATTGCACGCCACCAAAAGGTTTATTGTTTTGCCTAACATACTGCAAAATATCATTAACCGCCTGCAACAAATCGGCCCTTACCATACTTACTTCATCAATAATAAGTAACTCCAATTCGTTTATTAACTCCGTTTTTTCTCTATTAAATCTTAAGTTTTTTAGTAGTTGGTGCTTATCAACAGTAGCATTATTACCAAAAATATTGGTTGCAGCTGGCAGGTATAAATTAAATGGCAATTGAAAAAACGAGTGCATGGTAACACCTCCCGCATTAATAGCAGCCACGCCTGTTGGGGCTACAATAGCCACATTTTTTTGCGACTGATCTTTAATTTGTTTTAAAAATGTAGTTTTACCTGTACCCGCTTTACCTGTTAAAAACAAGTTGCATGAAGTGAAATTAATTACCTCGGTGGCCAAGTTAAATAAGGTGTTTTCCTTCAATTCAATAGTATTCATAGATTTAATGGGTTATACGTTCGGGGCAAGCGTAAATATTAAAACGTTGGTTACGTAAAAAACCAACCAAAGTAATGTTAAAGGAAACAGCTGTTTGCACAGCTAAGCTACTTGGCGCACCAACAGCACAAACTACAGGTATACCGGCCATAGCTGCTTTTTGCAACAACTCAAAACTTGCACGACCACTTAACAGTAAAACGGTTTCATTTAGTTTAATGGTTGATGCATGCATGGCTGCCCCAATTAATTTATCAAGGGCATTGTGCCTGCCCACATCTTCGCGCAGCAGCAGTATATTACCAGCAGCATCAAACAAAGCACAAGCATGTATACCACCCGTGTATTCAAAAACACTTTGTTGGGCGCGCAACTTATCGGGCAATTGGGTAATGGTTTGTGGGGTAATTTGCAAGGTTAAATCCAGATGCTGCACCATGCAATTTGTTTTAATGGCTTCAATACTTTCTTTACCGCATACACCGCAACTGCTGGTGGTGTAAAAGTTACGTTGCAGTTTGCTCAGGTCAATATCCAAATTAGGGTTTAACTCCACACGTACAATGTTTTCTAAGTTTTCTTGGGTGTTTAGCTCGGTGCAGTATTGTATTTTATAAACATCAGTTGGGTATTGTATGATGCCTTCGGTAAATAAAAAGCCAAGCGCCAATTCAAAATCGTTTCCGGGTGTACGCATCGTAACCGAAACACTTTTTTGTTGTCGTGCTTCCATTGGCCCAAAACCCAAACGAATTTCCATGGGTTCTTCTACAGCTAATAAATCCTCGGTTTGTTCGGATTGATTGTCAGTAATGCGGGTTATGTTTACATTGCTTACACTTGGCTTTGTCATCACCACGAAAGTAAAAACTTAATTGTGATTTATGGCTGTTGTTCCGCGTAAAAACGTTTATAACGTAAATATGTGCGTTAAATAGTATTGAAGGATTGAACCAATAAGTGCTGTGCCTAATGCCTGTAACTTAGCTGGGAGGAATACAAAACCAATTACTAAATATGAAATTAATTTTAATTATATTAGCTATCAATCTTTAACTACCCAATTTAAAACATGAAGGTGCCTTTAATTTTATTAATAACAACTCTACTGTGCTGTGCTTGTAACCTATCAACTAATAAATCAATTAATGTTAATCAGTATGATGTAGATACTAACTATGTTATTTCTAATGCTAATAGGACCTTATTAAACGTAAGTGATGACTCTATTGTGCCAACAAAGATTGATGGATGGAA
>CALPIR020000273.1 GCA_943323675.2 Chitinophaga pinensis
ATAACGTACATATTTCCATCCGCTTAACTCTGCCCATAATGTATCATTACGTTTACCTAAATTACTTGTTACTACTACATACGGACGTAATTGTTCGTCTGTCTCGTAATTATCTGTAATACGGATACCCGGTTCAACATAATCATGGAATCGTGACATATCTAACGGGTTACTTCCCAATACTTCTATCACTGGTGCAATGCGATCTACCACATTTACTTGTCTTACCACATTGGTTGAGTTGTTTGAGCCATCTCTCACCGTGTAAGTTATGGTGTAACTACCCAATTTATTTACATCTACCTTGTTGTCTACTATGCGTATCAAACTGTTCTCTGAGTAATAGTTATCGCTCGCATTTACTCCCGGATCTGCATAATTCTGATTGTATACATCTACGATCAATGGGTTTTGACCCAATAAACTTACTACTGGTGATATCGTGTCTTGTACATCTATTTGTACCTGACGAGGTGGTGTGCAATTGCTTAATGGATCACACAACACCACTTGGATAAAGTAACTGCCCGGTACCGAGATATTTGGACTGCCCGTTTGGCTTAACGTTAATTGGTCTACACCAAAGTAACTGTCTGTTTTTGTTATTCCTGCTCCTACCAAGTAAGGTGTGTTTATTTGGTGTTTAATTACTCCACTAATACCCAATGTAGGTATCGTAGTTTTTCTTACTATTACCACGCGGGTTTTCTCTCCCGTAAAGCCAAACTCATCACGTACACTGTAGTTAATGTAGTAAGTACCGATGTAAGCAGTGTCTACCATGCCGATGCGCACTATGCGGTTCGTTATGCTATCGCCTACGTTATTTATCGCTACTGCACCTTGTTCCGTATAACTACCTAATCTAGCTTCTACATAAACCGTATCCAAGCCTCTTAACGTTACCGTTGGTCCTACTTGGTTAATCTCTACTTGTATCGTTCTTTCTATCGTATCGCTGATATTGCCATACAAATCCTTTACCCAATAACGGGCCTTGTAAACACCTACCGTGCTCATGTTAATGTTGTTGCTCGTCTCGTATCTTGAACTGATATCTCCTTCGCGGTTATCTAATGCTACTACACCCGGATCTACATATATTGTTCCGCGTTGTACCCTATGTACTGTTGAGCCTTTTAAACCTATCGTTGGTGGTACTAAATCTAATCCAATCTCTACGCCATAGTCTTCAAAACAACCTGAACGTGACTTGTCTGGTGTTAGCGTTGTTCCGCCCTCACTCACTCCTATGCGTAAACGGGTTACTCGGCCAGGAGCTATTTCATTGGGAATCATAAACGTTGTGTTTCCCACCAAGTTGCTTGCATTGCTCTCGCTCAGTATCAACTCTCCTTGGTCTATAAAGTCTGCATCTAAGTTAAAGTCTATCCATGCCTTGCGCTCCATTGGTGTGATTGCCGTTGGTCGCATTACTTCTAATTTGTAGTTTACTCCGCGGTATAATACCCCTCGTTTTATGTTAAATAATGCCGTGTAAGTTGGTGTTTTTAATGCAGTTGTCGTATCTACCCCTGCAAATACCACTCGGGTAATACCTACATCACTTGCATTTGCTATCGGGAAGTCTGTATTGGGTTGGTTATAAGCCAACACATCTATGAAGAAGTAACGCTCTAATGAGTCTACCCCAAAGCTGTTTCTTGCTACTAACCTCACTGCATATTTGCCTGGGGTGGTTAACATAAATATTGGATTCTGACTGCTTGAATCGGTACCCGATACATACAATATGTTCTTAGGTGTTACTTCCCATCTCCATTGGTTTGGACCATTACGACTTATATCAAATAATCGGAACGTATCTGTGGTAAAACCTGCTGGACGTGGGCTACTGAAGTTTACTATTGGGCGTGTTTGTACTGGCAATACAATTAACCGTTTGCAATACGTTGAACTGCCTTTGCAATTGCTTGCTCGTACACATACATCTCGTAACAATGGTGCTACAGTGGTAAATGTAAAGTTGGCCCCATTTGCACTCAAATGGTCATTGTAAATCCCATCTCCGTTTACATCCCATGTATAACTTACTATACCTTGACCTATCGTTCCATTCGTGTATTGTACACGTTGCCCTGAGTAAACCGTATCCGGAGAAGTAAATAACGCATTAGGTGCTCCATAAGTAGCTGGAACGCTTGTCCATCTGATTACGATACCACTATCGCCTACTGAAGCATTTTGTGGTGCTCCCAACTGCCATTGCATATACAATCTGCCGCTTGTTGCTAATATCGTGCGCATACTGTCAGGTAAATTCCCTCCGCCTAGTCTTCTTAATACCGTACCAGTTGGACCACCATTGCGGAATATAATCGTATCTTGATTTCTTAATTTGAAGCGCTCTAAAAATGCCGTTACACTTGATGCGCATGGATCTATCGTGTAGTAACAGTTACCCATTATACTTGGAAAGTACGGTTGGTTAGGCCCTCCATTATCATATACATAACCTGATGGTTGGGTACTCAATGTATCACTGGCACTTGAACACATGCTCAAGCCTCCGATAATCTCTACATAATCTTTCTTACATACAGAGTCCATACCCTTATTGTTCCACACCTTTAAACACACATCAAACTTACCTGCATTCCTTGCTCGTAACAAAGGTAATTGGGTGCCTGCTGTTGGTAAAAAATCGTTGGGTGATAAGTTTGGATCTGTATCGCAACCGCGGCACTCTGGATTTACCGTCCATTGCCAACTTGTTGGACCATTCTCTGATAAATCATATGCTGGAATTTGCTCACTTACGCCTATGATTAATTTATCCATGAAAAAGTTTGCTACTGGTTTTTTGCTCGGATAACCGACATAAACCCATTTGCTACTGCTATCTGATCCTACCCTGTTTCTTACTACCAATGTTACCAAGTAACTTCCTGTATCTGTAAACTTATAGCGGAAGTTGCGAACGTTGTTGCTTATTTGGTGGTAACAGCTGTAGTTAGGAACACATTGCGTTGCGCCTGGTTGTCCCTCGATGCGCCAATATGATGCGCTATCGCC